>CANLGQ010000040.1 GCA_947490265.1 Pseudomonadota bacterium
CACCTCGCTGCAACGGAGTCTGATCCTATCGCTCCGGTCGATCAAGGTGCGGTCAGCGGATCTGCCGAAGCGCGGCGTTGTACGATCCGAAACGGCAATGATCGGCGTTCAGGCGGATCGAGTCGTCAACTCGGCCAGGGTGTACTTAGCAGTCGTCATTCGGGTTGTTGGGGTTGCGCCCTGCGTCCACCTCGTCCCCGTCGTTACACCCCCCGCCGTCGGTGTCCTGCTCGTTGGGGTCGGTTTGGTGGTCGTTCACCTCCTCGCCGTCCCGCAGTCCGTCGCCGTCGCTGTCGTTGTCGTTGGGGTCGGTGTCGTAGGTGTTCACCTCCTCGCCGTCGGTGAGCGCATCGTTGTCGCTGTCGGCAGTCGTGGGATCGGTGCCCACTTCCAACACTTCCTGCCCATCGGTCAGGCCGTCTCCATCGGTGTCCTCCGCGGCTGGATCGGTGCCGAAGTCCTCGACCTCCTCCCCGTCGCTCAGAGAGTCGCCATCGGTGTCGGGGTTCGACGGGTCGGGATCGTTGGGATCGCCGTCTTCGAGCCCGTCGCCGTCGCTGTCCGGGTTCAACGGGTCGAGCCCGAGGGCCTCCTCCTCGTCGTCATACAAGCCGTCCCCATCCGAGTCGACCGGCGGGATCTCGTCGTCCTCGGGGTCGAGCGGATTGGTGCTGTCTTCATTCACCTCGACGCCGTCGGGGGTCCCCCCGCCGTCGGTGTCCCGGTTCGCCGGATCGGTGCCCGTTTCCTGGAATTCCTGCGCGTCGGTGAGATCGTCGCCGTCGGTATCCTCGGCGGTCGGGCTGCTGCCGGCCACGACCTCCTCCCCGTCGCCGAGCCCATCTCCGTCGCTGTCGACGTTGTTGGGATCCGACCCGAACGCGGCCTCCTGGTCGTCGTTGAGACCGTCGCCGTCGGTGTCGGTCTCCTCGACCGCGACATCCTTGCGCTCGGGCGGCTTGCAAGCTGCAAATACGAGAATCAACGCGATCGAGAAGCTGCGCATGTCGGCTCCGGTAGACCCGACTCTACGCGGCTTTCGCCCGGCCGTCCATCCTGATCGCGCGCATCCGGAGGACGGGCATCCACCGCTGGGCCCACCGCATCTGACGCAACGCGGCATGCGGATCCACAAGATGCGAGGAAGGCGGCCGGATACCCATGCGGTAGAGGATCTCTCCGAGCGGCGTCGCGAGCTCGTCTTGGAGGACCACCCACCCCGCGAGCAGGACCGCCAGCGGCCGGATCAGGGGGCCGATCCCATAGCGCGCCTGGTAGGCGCCGACGACGTAGAGGTGGCGATGTTCGCGGGTCATTCCGCCAGCGACGAGCTGCGGACACTTGCCGATCACCGGGACGGTGCCGGGTGCGAGCATGGGCAGGCTGACCGAGAAGCCGGTCGCACAGACCACGAGGTCGTACTCGGAATCGCTTCCATCCGAGAAAAACACCCGATTGTTCTCGGCTTTCACGACGTCTTGGCGAGGCCGGATCCGGCCGTGCTTCAGGTAGTGGAAGATCTCGGTGGACAGCGTCGGGTGATGGTCGAACAGGTCGTGGTCGGGAAGGGGTAGCCCGTACCGACGATAATCGCCGACGATGATCCGAACGAGGCCCTTCAGGACGAGGCGCTGGGCCGCCACCGGCACATAGCCGGACATCAGCTCGATCGACGGGCGTCCGAGCATTGTTTTCGGAAGGAACCAGTATCCACGGCGAAGGCTCCAGTCCGCGACCGCCGACACCCGCGCCGCCTCCGACACGATGTCGCAGCCGGAATTCCCACCCCCGAGCACGAGAACTCGCTTACCCCGGAGCTGATCGGGGTGTCGGTAGTCCTTGGAGTGCAGGAGTTCGCCACGCCAGTGTTGGACCCACGCCGGGAACTCCTTCGCCCAGTGGTGGCCGTTGCAAATCGCCACCCCCTTGTACCGGGCCGTGGCGCCGTCTCCGAACCCGACGTCCCACCCGGCCTCCGCGGGGCGGACCGACACCACGTCGGCCCCGAATCGGATCCGCTCCCGGATCCCGAAGCGCATCGCATAGTCCTCGTAGTAAGCGCACATCTGCGCCGCGCTCGGAAAATCGGGCCAGTCGGCCGGCATCGGGTAGTCGGCGTACTCGGTGGTGCGGCGCGACGAGATGATGTGCGCGGAGCGGTAGACCCCGTGCGCCCAGTTTCCGCCGACATGATCGGTGGCCTCGGCCACCTCGTGGTCGATCCCGGCCTCGGCGAAGGCCTTCGAGACCGCCAACCCCGAGGGGCCAGCGCCGATGACGAGCATCCGGTCGGTCGACATGAAGGCCTATAACGTACCCGCTCCCTTCCTCATGGCCCGCCCGGACACGCCGCGCGCAATGTGCCCGATATGTCGCTGGCGCGGGGGGCGGGACCGCACAGGCCAGCAACAGCGGGATCATCCTGTCAATTCCCCCGCCCGAGCGGCCCGGGCGAAAACCCACCCGATCGCCAACCGACCTTCCTCGGGTGCCGACATCGCCATCTTCCGCAGCCGCTCCGCCGGAACCTCCGCGAGCGCGCCGGGCGACGCGAGGTCGAGCGCCAGAAGCGCCAGCGGATCCACCTCCCCGCGAGCCACCCACCCGAGCGCCGCGGCCCGGGCCTCGTCTACCCCCCGCTCGCCTCGCGCCCGAAGGCACAGCAGCCGGCCCGCGGCCGACGCCACGTCGGCGTCTCGGGTGACCGCGGCAAACCAGGGGTCCCATGCGGTGGTCGGGTCGCGCCACGCGGCGCCGAACGCCCCGCCGACGGCCGCGGCGACCCGCTCCCCCAGGTCCTCCGGGACGTCGCCCACCGGCCAATCGGGCGCGGGCAGCGCCCGCGGATCCGCCGCGACGAAGGCAGGCCCAAGCTCGGTCTCCACCCCGATCAGCACGCCGTTCGCGGTCCAACCCCACCCGTCGAACCCGGCGAATCCGGCTGCCTTCCAGAGGTTCCAGCGCGCCATTTCGCCCATCGCCAGCGGCTTGCGATCCAGGGTGGCGACGACGTCGTCCCCCTCGCGGACCGCCCGCAAGCGGCCGCGATCGCGGTCTCCCTCCAGCGACGGTCGGAGGGCTCCGGCGACGACCTGGGGTCGGCTGTCGAAGGCCGGCCGGGCGATCACCCGGCCCGCGCTCCGCTCGGTGGGATGGCCCGCCGGGAGCCGCAGCACCCGTCCCCACCACTGGGCGGGCACCAGCTTGGCCTGGAACAAGGCACTGATCACCGGGGAATTCCAGCCGTCGCCGTCACCGCGAACCTCGTCCACGAGCACCACGGGTCCCCCGCCCACGAGGAAGCGGCCGTGCGCGAACCAGCGCCGCCCGGCTGGGAGAACGCCCACGATCACCAGATCAGCGTCGATACCCTGCCGCTCGGCGGGCGCGTCGGCGCGGGTCAGGGTCGCGCGCAGGGCCGCGTGCTGCAGCTCCCGCCGGTAGCGGAGGACCCAGGCCAGGAGACCGTGAACTTCCTCCCAACAGGCGTGGCCAGCGGCCCGACGGGCCTCCCCGGTGCTCCCGCGCACCGCGACCACCGCGGCGCGCAGGGCATTCAGTCGCGCGACCGCCGGGTCGGCCAGGAGTCGCGCCCCCTCGGGGAGCACAAGGTCGATCAGGTCCTCGACCGCCGGGTCCGGCTCGGCGACCCCGCCCGCGAGGAGCACCCCGCTCACCGCCTCCACCCGGTCGGCCCAGCGCAGCGCGCCGGCCAGCCACGGGCTCACCACGCCACCCGGGCAACGGACTCGAGCGACAGGTGGAGCTCGTGAACCCTCTGCCGGCGGACCCCGATCTCCCGCTCCCACAGGGCGGTCCACGGCTCGAAGCACAGGCCGCCGGCGCCCACCCAGGCTCGCCCGAAGAACCCGCTCGGACGCCGCTCTATCGGGAGCGCCACCAGGGCCTGGAGGTTGTCGATCCAACGGTTGTTCTCGGGCCGAACGCCCACGATGGCGGTCATCGCCGCGCCGGTCCCGTCGCGCAGCACCCACCGAGCCACCCCGCTCCGCTCGTCCACCTCGACCGTCCCCCACGCGGCCGGCGACACCCAGACCTCGCCGCGAACATCCTCCGAGGCGGAGATCCGGTCGAGCACCGCCGCCCAGTCGCCGGCCCGCCACGGGGCGAACGCCACGGCGCCGGGCCACGCGGCCGGTGCGACCTGAAGCGCCCGGTGGAGGCTCAGCCGTCCGTCCGCCGAGGCCTTCACGTTGGCGAGGGAGAAGCTCCCGTGCAGCAGCTCGCCGATCGCCGGACCCTCGGCCGACCCGGCCGAGAGCAACGCCGCGGGATCCTTGCCGAACCACTCGCTGGGCCGCGCGGTCGAGACCTCGCGCTCCTGCCCCCCCGCTCCGACGAGCCGCACCGTCACGCCGACGAAGCCCGAATCCGTCACCCAGCCCCAGGCCGCGAGCACCGTGACCTCGTGGACCCCCACGACCTCGCGGTACGTGCGGCGCGCTTCGCCGAACAGCGCCACGTCGTCGCCCGGCGCCACGCCGGCGTCGACCGCGGTGCGCGACCTCCGATGCAGCGCCCACACCCGGTGCAACGCCCGGGCGGTCGTGGCCGCGTTCGAGAGCGGGTCGCGCTCGGCGTACCGCTCGATCTCCGTGACCAGCGCGGCGATCTCGCGCTCCAACCGAATCAAGCCCGCCGCGTGCGCGGTCTGCGCCACCGCAGTGAGCTCGGCCCGGCTGTCCGCACTCGCCCGCTCGAGCCCCGCCCAGGCCAGGCGCCCCAGCAGGCGATCGACGGCGGTCAGGGCCGCGGCCACCGCGTCATCCATCCCGCCGGCCGCTACCCGAGCCACGCACCCACCTGCTCGGCCAGCCGCTCGGGGGTGAGCGACGCTACCCACCACCCTCGTCCGGCGAGCGCTCGGGCGAACCGCTCATCGTGGATCGGCTGGCTCCGACCGTCCAGGGCCAGCAGCCCGATGCATTTCACCCCGGACTCCACCAGATCCTCCGCGGCCTCGAGCGCTCCCTCCTGTTCTCCTGAGAGGAAGAAGTCGCTGACCACCACGAGGAGGGTCCGTGCGGGCTCGGTGACGAGGGTGGTGCAGTAGTTCAACGCCGGAAGGAGTCGCGTCCCGCCCCCGAGCTGCAGCGACCACAGCACCTCGAGCGGATCGGCCGCGAGGCCGGACAGGTCGAACACCCGGTCATCCCACGTGACGAGGCGCACGTCCAGCGCGGGCACCGCCGTCAAGATCGCGGCGAGGACCGCGGTATGCACCACGCTGTCGAGCATCGAACCCGACTGATCGACCGCCACGATCACCCGCCAGGCGCCGCGCGCGCTAGCCCGGTGCCGGTACCGCACCCGGTCCACTGAGATCCGACGCTTCTCAGCGTCCCATCGACCCAAATTGGCGCGAATCGTCCGGTGCCAGTCCACGTTTCGGGCCGTTCGCCGGGGGGCGAGCAGGGGATCGCGGGCCCGGCCATAGAGCGCCGGCTCGGCCCGTGTGGCCAGCGTGCTCCCCAATTCGGCCACCACCGTCGCGATCACCGCGCGGGCCGCCTCGCGGACCTCCGGGGTCATCTGGTTCTTGAACTGGAGGATCGCCTCCACGAGCGCCGTGTTTGGCTCGGCCTGCTGGAGCACCCGCGGATCGGTCACCAGCTCGCGCACCCCATACCGGACCAACGCGTCGCGCTCGACCACCCGGGTCGCGGCGGGCGGAAACAGCGTTCTGACCTGGGCAAGCCAGGCCGGGACGGTGAAGCCCTTCGACCGCGCGTCGGACGCCTGCCGGTGGGCGCGGGCGGCATGAGCCCGGTCGTAGACGAAGTCGAGCGCCGCGTCGAGGGAGCCGGACTCGGGTCGCGCTCCTGCATGTTCCCCGAGCGGAAGCTCGTCGTCGGCGTGCCGACCCAGGATCAACCGCCAGCGGAGCGCGCGCTCGGAATCCATCGCGGTTAGATCCTAGCGCGATGCTCGCCCTGTTGCTCCTCGCCTGTGCTTCGCCGGAGCCCGCCGCTCCTCCGGATGACCCGGTGCTGACGGCTCCTTCGCCCGTCGCCCAGCCAAATCTCCTCGTGCTGGTGCTGGACGACGTCGGCGCCGACAGCCTGGCGGTCACCAACACCGGGTTCTTCGACCAGTATCCGAGCACCCCGAACCTCGACGCCTTGGCGTCCGAGGGGGTGATCTTTCGGAACGCCTGGTCCAACCCCACCTGTACCCCCAGCCGCGCCTCGATGCTGCTGGGTCGCACCGCCTGGCGCAACGGGACCGGTAATGCCGTGGCGGTCCCCGCCGACTGGCACCTCCCGCCGGGCACCGACACGGTGGCGGTCGCCTTGTCGCGCGCCGGCTACGCCACCGCGGCGATCGGCAAGTGGCACCTCGGCGAACAATTCCGCGACGGCTACCCGGTGCCCGACGACGGGTGGGGTTTCGCGCACAGCGCGGGCACGATTGGCAACCTCGGACCCAAGGGCAACCCGTACGCCGACCCCCTCGTCGGCTACTACCACTACCTCCATCATGAGGACGGCCAGGCCGAATACGTGTGGGGATACGCCACGACGCGCGTGGTCGACGACACCCTGGACTGGCTCGCGGAGGCACCCGAGCCCTGGTTCGGCTGGGTCGCCTTCCAGGCGGCGCACGCGCCCTTTCAGCCGCCTCCTCCCGAGCTCGTCACCCACGCGGTCACCGCCACCTCCGCCGACTATGCGCTGTACGGCGCGACGATCGAGGCGCTCGACGCCGAGATCGGCAGGCTCCTCGCCGGGATCGACCCCGCGCAGCGAGCCCGCACAACCGTCATGGTGGTCGGGGACAACGGCATTCCTTTCTCCCTTCTCCCGGCCCCGTTGAGCCAGCAATCGAAGGGGACGACCTACCAGCTCGGCATCCATGTCCCGTTGTTCGTGGCCGGTGCCAGCGTGGCCGGCGGCGGTCGCGAGAGCGACGCGCTCGTGTCGCTCACCGACGTCGCAGCGACCCTCACCACCCTCGGGCACAACCCGTTGCCCCAGATCGACGGTCAGGACTTCTCGGCGATTCTCACCGATCCTTCCGCGGCTGGGCCGCGGGAGCTCGTCTTCTCGCAGCAGTTCATTCCGAACTTCGATCCGGCCGCGCCGCTGCCGGCGTTCCTCACCAGCGGCCACGCCGTCCGCGACGCCCGCTACAAGCTCCGCGAGGTGTGGACCCACGTCGGGTACACCGAGCGATCGCTCTACGACCTCGCCGCCGATCCGTGGGAGGAGACCGACCTGCTCATCGCCCCGACCCCCGAGAACCTGGCGATCGGGCGTCGGCTGCGCGACGCGCTCGACCAGGAGTTCAGCGAGAGCCCGGTCCCACGCTAAGGGCGGCCTGTTCCGCCGCGGTCGCGGCCAGGCGCAGCACGCGCGCCACGTCGTCGGGCGGATCGCCCTCGGGAAGGGCGACCACCTCGCCCGCGACCCGCTCCCCGATTCGCTGGAGTTCAGCCGGAACGAAGGCGGTAAACGCCCTCCGGAGATCGGGGAGCATCGCGTGGAATCGATCCCACTCGAGCCCGGTCACCAGCCGGTCGATCGCGGTGAGCAGCGCCGAGCCGCCGAGCAGGATCCCGCGCGAGGTGCGAAGCAAGCCGTCGAGGAAGCGCCCCGCCTCGTCGATTCGGGCGAACGCGGACAGTTCCCGAGCAACCTGACCCTCGGTCACCGCCCCGACCGCCGCGCCGAGTCCCAGCGCCGCCCCGACCAGCGTCGCCGGACACGTCGGATCGCCGGCGAGGCGCGCCAACCCTTCTACCAACGGGCGCCGATCGACCGCCACGGCGCCGTCCGCCTCCAGCGAGAGCGCGTGCCGGAGCAGCGCCCGGAGCTGTTCCACCGCGTCCTCCGCCCGATCCGGATGGGTACCGGCCAGCGAAGGCACATCCAGGGTCGTGCGCAGGTACAACCGGCCGATCAACACCGCCAGCCGCTCGGAGCCGAACGTGGGCAGCACGTCGCGAACCGCATGCCACTCGGCGTACCGGCCGAGCGCCGTCACCCGGCGCGCGAAGCTGGGATCCACCTGCACCGCCTCCTCGGCGGCGGCGAGCACCGACGGCAAGATGGCGCGCAGGCCCATTCGCGCGGCGTCCATCACGAGCGTCGCCGTTGCCGCGGCGTCGCCCGCGGCCTCCGCCACCCGGTCGGCCATCAGCGACTCGGCGGCCGCGGTCGGGGTCGGGCCGCGATCCGCGAGTTCGACGAGGTGCTCGACGACCGCCTCGCGCCACCGAAAGGTCCAGGTCTCCCCGAGCAGGTGCAAGTCCTGTCCGCTCGCGGGATCGGGGCCGCGAAAGGGTGGTTCTCCGAAGACCGGGAGCTCGAGGAACCGGGACTGGTGCAAGAAGGCCGACTTTCGACGGTGGGCCTCCTGCCGCCGCACGTCGAGCCGCACCGTCACCTCACCGCCGCTCACGTCGAGCCGGTGGTCCTTTGCCTCGGCGTTCCAGGCCAGTACCAACGGCGGGGCGCCGGCCGCTCCCGAGAGTCTGCCCATCGCGCCCCCGACCCGCGCGGCCTGCAGCGCGACCTCCACCGCGGCTCGGTTCTGCTCGCCCTTCCGGAGCGCGAGCCGGAGCCCCTCCGCGAAGTCCCACGAGGTCGGCTCCCGGTTTCCCCGCAGCGCGGCGAGCGACTCCGCGGCGGACACCGCAGCCACCGCCTCGGCGGTGGAGGCCCCGCCCTCCAGGCGGGCGACCCGGGTGGCGACGACCGTCAAGGCCTGCACCGCGTGGGCATAGGGACGCGTTTCACCAGCCTCGAACGCCGACCATACTGCCTCCCCCCAGGCGGGCGCGGCGCCCGGGCCCAGGAGCGCCGCGAGGCCGCGGCTCGACCACGCGCAGACCAGGGTCTTGCTGTTCCGGTCCACCTTCGCGGCGGCGCGCTTTCCGGCGGTCCACGGCAAGGCGACCGTGTGATACGCCCCGGTCACGACGGCGATCACCCGGCCGGGGTGCCGTTTGCGGGCCTGTGCGATGTGCCACGCCATGTGCGCCTCGCGCACCCTGGAGCCGTCGTCCAAAGCACCTCGCGCGGTGAGGCCGCGCACCGAGGCGGCGAACACCAGCACCGCGGTCAGGAAGCGGTCGGGGTCCGCCGCAGCCTCGCCCGACTCGAAGGCCGACTCCCACCACTCGCCGAACGAACGACGAGTTCCGCGCAATCTCGAAAAGTAGGCGTTCTCGGCGAGTGCCCCATCGCTGGGCCCCTGTACGGCCCGCGCCAGGCGGGCGTGTTCGAACGGGATGTGCGCCGGGAGCGGGGCGTCGATGAACGCGAGCTCCGCGCCGACCTCGTGTCCGGCCAGGAGCGCGGCGTGCTCGGGCGCGCTCGCGACGAGTGGCCACCACGAGCGGAAGCGGACCGGGATCCGCGGATCGGGCGAGAGGATCCCGTTCTGCCCGAAGCGATTCTTCAGGTCGGCGTAGGTGGAGAGCACGGCGAGCGGCGGCTGGGCCACCGGGTCGACCAGGAACGGGATCAGGCTCGTGGCGTCGTCGGGCCCCTCGATCAGCACCGCCGCCGGGCGCACCTCGCGGATCCGCCGGCCGACGACCGCCGCGCAGGCCGGGGACAGGTGGCGGATGGGGAGCCACAACGTCTCGGAATCGGCGAGCACCGCCCGGGCGAGCGCCAGGGGGTCGTTCGGGTCAACGACTTTTCGGCGCGCCACCGACACCCTCCAGCAGGTCTCGCGCCGCCCAGTACGCCCGCCAGGCCCCGCGTTCAGCCGATGCGCGCGGCTTCACCGCCACCTCCCAGTAGCTCCGCAGCGCCTTGGCGCTCGCCGGGTCGTCTTTCACCACCGTCCCGGCCAGCCAGCCGACGAGATCGCGCGGCGCCACGACCGAGGCCCCAAAAAAGCTGGCATGTAATGCCGCGTTGTACCCTACGGACACGGCCTCGGCGGTGCTCATGGTCGCCGAGCCCCGCTCGAGGCGCACCCCCTCGAGGGTGGTTCCGGTACGGATCTCGTGGAACGTCGTGACCAGCAGCTCGAGCAGGTCCTCCCCCAGCACCACCCCGGCCGCCGGGCCGCCGGCGACCCACGACGTGATCTGCTCGCGCACGAGGCGGATCTCCTCGTCGAGGTCGGCGACCGGCTGCACGTGCTCGAAGTTGAAACGCCGCTTCAGGGCGGCGCTCATCTCGTTGACGCCGCGATCCCGGGTGTTCGCAGTGGCGATGAGGTTGAAGCCCGGCCGCCCGAGGAGCAGCCCCTCGTCGCCAGCGAGCTCGGGCACCGAGAGCAGCTTCTCGGAGAGTGCGGCCAGGAGCCCGTCGGACACCTCGTGAGGCGCGCGAGTGATCTCCTCGAACCGGACGATTCGACCCGTGCGCATCCCCGTGTACAGCGGGCCGGGGACCAGCGCGCGCGGGCTCGGCCCCTCGGCGAGGAGCAAGGCGTAGTTCCAACCGTACTTGATCTGGTCTTCCGTCAGGCCCGCCGTCCCATGGATGACCAGGGTGGAAGCCCCAGAGATCCCAGCCGCCAGGAGCTCAGACAGCCAGCTCTTCGCCGTGCCGGGCTCCCCGATCAGGAGCAGCCCGCGGTCCGACGCCAGGCTGGCGACCGCCCGCTCGACCAAGGCGTCGTCCCCCCAGAATTTGCGGGTGATCGGCAGATCGCCGACCTGTCCCCCGTGCGCGAACATCGCGACTGCCCGCGGGGCCAGGCGCCACCCCTCGGGACGCACTCCGGGCAGGGTGGAAAGCGCCGCGAGCTCGGCGGCGAACCGGCGCTCGGCGGGAAGTCGGATCGCGTCTGCCATGGCGTCTCCAGCAGGAGGTCCGGCTATCTCGGGGGACGGTGGACCGCCGGGCGACCGCGTGGCAAGGAGGGCGTCGGAGGACCGAGATGCGTGCGGCCGCGCTCGAAATCGCCGCAGAGTTGTCACGATTGGCTGGTTCAGCCAACCTTTTCTCCTGGCTCGGGGTCGAGCCCGACAGCTCCGCCGAGACGTGCAAGGGCGCGCTTCGCGGCCAGCGCCAGCGCCTGCAGGCCATGCAAGCGAACCCCAAGTACAAGGACGTGGCGCGGTTCGTCCTCAAGAACCAGGTCGCGCTCGAAGCCGTCCTGGACGATCCATCTTCGTATCGCGCCGCGCTGGAAGCCGCCCGAGAAGCCGAGAATCTCCCCACCCTGGAGCTGATGATCGACGGCGTGCTGGCCGATGGCGTGCTGAGCGTCGCTGAGGAGGCCTTCATCCGAGAGGCCGCCACCCAGCTCGGGATCGCAGACGACACGACCCTCACCACCCTGAGCCTCCGGGCCGCGGCTCGCGGCGCCCGGAGGGAGAGCGATCCCCCGGTTCCAGCCGAAACCGGGCCAACGGCCGCGATCCAGGGCTGGTGGGACGCGGCGTTCACCCGCCTCGTCCTCGGCCTGCTCCCGACTGGCGAGGCGACGGTGGTGGACGTGGCCACCGGCCTCGGTGTTTCCGCGCTGAACCTGCTGCCCGAGCGCCCCGGGTGGACGATCCTTGGGCTCGAACCGGATGAGACCCGATGCGACCTGGCCCGCCGTGCCGTTCAGGCCTCCCCGGTCGGCGGCCGGGCACGCCTCGAGGTCGGCCGCGCCACCGCCATCCCGATCGGAGACGGCGAAGCGGACATCGTGCTCGTCGCAATGGCGCTACAGGGCGCATCGCTCGTCGGCCCGGCGCTCCGCGAGATCCACCGCGCGCTCCGCCCGGGAGGCACGGTGCTGGTGGTCGAGCCCGACCGCTTCGCCCAGCAGTTCTGGTTCGACGGCCTGCTCGACCCCGTGAACGACGCGTTCCGGGCGCTTTGTCGCGCAGTGGACGACGCGGTCGCGGTGCGGCGGCGCACGGTCGACGCCCCCGACCGGTCGGGCATCGCCCTCGGACCGAGGCTACCCCGCCTCCTGGGCGAGCAGGGTTTCCACGTCGGCCGACTGGCCATTCATCCCATCCAACACGCCCAGATCGAGGCGATGTCTGGCTTTATTCGTCGGGTCCGGTCGCACATGGCCTCGATGGCGGCCATCGGACGGCTCGCCCCCGACCACCCGGCGGTCCTCGCCGGAGCCGCGGCGATCGACGACGTCGAGCGGCAGCACGGCCCCGAGACCACCGGCCTGTCGAGCCACCTCGTCCCGGTCTTCGCCGCGATCGGCACCACCCCCAACCGAGAACCCGAATGAACCCGAACGCCGCCTTGCTGACCGCCCTCGAGCCGATCACCCGGTATGTCGCCACCCTCGACCTGAGCGACCCGGCGGCCGCCCAACGCCTGCTCGACACTGCGTTTCCCCCGTCGTTCCGAGGCGCCCTCGATCCCCTCTTCCGCGCAGCGGAGGCTGCCGGGACCCTCACCCCCCGCCGCGCGACCCCGACCCTGACGTTCGGCCGCCTGTCGAAACCTTCCGCCGAAAGCGATTACCAGGCGATCGATGTGGTCGACATGGCCGGGGCCGGCGCCGCCCACGTTCACCCGCGCGGCGAGGTCAGCCTGTGCCTCCCACGAGAGGGAACACCTGTTTTCGAAGGTTGTTCAACCGGTTTCGTGGTCATGCCGCCCGGCTCGCGCCACATCCCGACCGTGCATGGCGGGCGGATGGTGATCGCCTACTGGTTGCCCGGGGGCGAAATCCATTTCGAGTGAGCCCACCGACCGGAAGCGCGACGCGGGGGTGCTGCTCACCCTCTGGCTCCTCACGTTCGGCGTATCCAGCCAGTTTCTGATGATCACGCCGCTGCTCCCCGCGCTCGGCGCGGCCTATGACCGGCCACCCGCCGAGCTTGGGATCGTCGTCACCGCCTATGCCATCGCGGTGGCCATCGTCTCCCTCCTCGCGGGACCGATCTCCGATCGCTTCGGCCGGCTGGCAGTCCTCCGAGTGGGCGCGGCCGGGATGGCGCTCGCCCTGCTCGCCCACGCGGTCGTCGGCTCGTACTCCGCCCTCGTCCTGCTCCGCTTCCTCACCGGGGCTGCCGGGGGCCTCGCTTCGGTGTGGGCGGCCTACATCGGCGACCTCTTCCCCTATGAGCGGCGGGGCACCGCCATGGGCATCGCGCTCTCCGGGATGGCCTTCGGGCAGATCGCCGGCGTCCCGCTCGGCACCCTCCTCGCCGGACAGGTCGGCTTTCAGGCCCCGTTCGCCGTGTTCGGCTTGTCGATGGCCGCAGTCGCCGCGTTGAGCTGGGTCCTGCTCCCCGAGCCCCCGAGCGAGGTGCGCGCGACCGAGGGCCTGACCGACGCATTCGCCGGCTACGCCGAGGTGTTGCGCCGCCGCGACGTCCTCGCCATGTGCGCGGCCTCGCTGCTGATGATGGCTTCGGTCGCCGTCCTGATCGTCTACTTCCCCACCTGGATGCACGACGCCTTCGGGGCGACCGACGGTCAGGTCGCCTTGTCGTTCGCCGTCGGCGGCGTCGCGAACCTGATCACCGGCCCGATCGCCGGTTGGGCCTCGGATCGCGTCGGACGCAAGCGCATCGTCATCGTCTCGGGGGTGGCGCTGTCCGGCGCGATGCTCCTGCTCGCTGCGGCCCCGTCCCTCCCCCTGGTGTTTGCGGCGTTCTTCGTGGTCATGTTCTTTGCAGGGATGCGAACGAGCCCGCTTCAGACCCTGGTGTCCGAACTCGTCACCGGAAGGCGGCGCGGCGCGGTGCTCGCCCTCAGCCTCGCCACCGGCCAGAGCGGCTTCGCCCTCGGCAGCGCCCTCTCGGGGCCGATCTATGGTTCCTGGCACTTTGCCGGAAACGCCGTGTTCGCCGCGATCGGCGGGCTGGCTACCGCGGCGGTGGTGGGCTGGGGGCTTCCGGAGCCGGTTTCGGCGCGGCGGGCGACGCCGGAGGATCGGCCGGGCGAATGACGGGCGCCTCGTCCGTGAGCTCCTTCTTCTGGTCGCGGAACGACTTCCGGATCTCGTGCTGCTCCCTTCGGGTCGGGCCACCGAACCGGTAGGACAGATCGAACGCCTGGAGCAGCCAGAGGCTCGGCACACCCGACCATCCGAGCCCGACACGCATCTCGAAGTGTTGCCACGAAGCCATGTATCCAGCGACCACCGAGTAGGTGTCGCCAAACGGCAGGGGGGCCCCGTAGGCCACGATGAGGTCGAGGTTATCGACGTTGGCGCCGACGGCGTTGGCCGAGATCTGCCCGCGAGCGCTCCCATACACCGGGAACCGCCCCCACACCCAAACGCTGTCGCGAAGGTTGAAGCGTAGGTCCGACGCGAGGTTTACCACAACCAGGTCGCCGGTCACTCGGCTGGTGAGCGTGGTGTCGGTCTTCGGCACGTCAAGGCCGGGAAACAGGAGCGGAGGCAGCGCATCGAGCTCGACGTCGCCCCGCACGGTCGGCCGGGCCCAGTAGGCGCTGAGGTGGATCGACCACGGATCCGCCGGCTTCAAGGTCGACACCGCCCCGAGCCCAAGGTACGCACCACTGCCTTTGAAGGCGTTTCCCGAGGCTTCTTCGAGAAAGCTGAAGGCCCAATTCGGCACGTGGTAGTATTGAGCGACGAGCGCACCATCCATCCCTGGCGTGCGCACCAGCTCGGCCTTCAGCCACCCATTGTAGGCGCCGGCGACATCGAGCAGGGGCGACGTGCCGAGCTGAACATGGGATGGGAAACCGACCCAGATGCCGGTCAGGCCCACCTTCCATTCCCCGAGCTCGAGGGTGTTGGCGGTAAAACTCGAGACGTTCGCGTCGGGGTCCTGCGGAAACCGGTGCCGCTTGGGATTGAGCTCGGCCAGATCGGACTCGGTGACCTCGCCGAGCAGCGTGGCCTTCCCCTCGAGCGGCGGTGCCGTCCCGAGCGGGCTCATTCCGGAGATCTCGAGGGCGAGTTTCTGGGGTTGTGCCCTGCGAACCGCCTCGACGACCCGCTGAAGCGTCGCGTAGTCGACGCCCCCATCCGCCGCGACCACGACGAGGCGAGCCGGATTCGCGAGGAGGCCCTCGCGCACCACCCCGGGGAGCCCGCCGTCGTCGACGAGCTGGTCGGCGACGAAGATCTGCCCGTCGGCCCGAACGTAGACCGTGAGGTCGCCCGGCGGGCGCTCGACCGGCACCAGCGCGACGGTCGGCTCGGCGGCGAGCGCCGCGGTCATCCACCAGAGCATGGGCCCCTCCGCGACGCAGGATAAACGCTGCGGTGTCGACTGTCGCCCGGCCCTTAGGAGAGCGCGCTCGCCAAGCGTTCTACGAACCAAGCCGCGCCGACGACGGCCAGCACCGAGGACGCGGCGCGGATCCCCTTCTCCCTCCACACCTGCTTCCGTCGCAGCCAGAGCAGCAGGGGGAGCAGGGGCAGCACGACCGCGAGCTGCCCGGCCTCGACGCCCACGTTGAACGACAGCAGCGCCACCGCCACGTTCCCCGACGGCAGCCCGAGATCCTGGAGGATCCTCGCGAACCCGAACCCGTGGATCAGACCGAGCCCAAACGTGAGCGCGAGGCGCCGCTTCACCGGGGGCTCGAAGAAGTTCTCCACGGCCACGAACGCGATGCTGAGCGCGATCGCCGGTTCGACCACGGCAGGGGACACGCGCACCCAGTCGAGCGCGGCGAGCGCCAGGGTGAAGGAGTGGGCCACGGTGAACCCGCTCACGACCCAGGCCAGCTCCTTCAGCCCGCGCGCCGCGAGGAGCAACCCGAGGAGAAACGCCAGGTGATCGGCCCCGGTCAGGATGTGCTCCACACCGAGCCCCAGGAACTCCGAGGCCACCTCCGCCGCGCTCCCCGCTCGGGCGCCGGGCTCGAACCCCGCGGTGGGCGCCGAGGCGTCGAGCACTGCGACGCTGTGCCCGAACGCCTCGAGGTACTGGCGGTGGCCGGGAGGGAAATCGTCCAGGTAGGACGCATGGAAGGTCCAGCTCTCGCCCGAGGGACAGTCGAGCGGTGCGTCGAGCGCCACCCCGTCGCCGTCTACCGGATGGATCGCCACGGCCCCGTGCGCGCAAGCCGCGCCATTCACCGAGACGACCGCCCGTTCGAGGAGTTCCTCGGGGTTGCGGTCGGCCAGCTCGGGGGAGGCGAAGATCAGGTGGACCCCGGACGCGTCCACCCGCGCGTAGGAGAGCCCAGGCCGGTGGGCCTCGGCTACCGCGGGGAACAGCGGGATCACGGCAGGGCCGCCATCGCGCTCAGGGCTGCCGCCCGTTCCGACGGGAGCAGGCCGGGCCCGGTCGCGAGCGCCCGCGCGAGGAGGGCACGTTCCCGGAGCACCAGGCCGGCGTGGAGCAGCGCCCGCGGCTCCAAGGTCCCGGTGGCGATCGCGGCCCTCGCCACGTCCGTCGCGTCCGCCCCGGCGCGCTCGGAGGCATAGGCCCACGCGAGCAGGGTCTGGGCGTCTTCCCGCGCGGCGCGTTCCTGATCGAGGAGCGCCACCGCCCTTCGGGGGTCGCGATCGGCCAGCCAGATCGCCGCGCCCCGGGGATCCTGGGACAGCACGGCCGCCACGTCGGTGCCGGGCTCGATCTCCGCCAGGGCACGGGTCGCTTCGACGGTCGCGCCGACTGCGCGGAAATCTGCGGCAGCTCCGGGATCCCCTGCGGCGAGCCGGATCCTTCCGCGGGCGAACCGGGCCGGCGGATAGTCGGGCAACAGGGCGAGCGCCAGCTCGATCTCCGGCGCGGGCTGACCCGCCAGGGCATGCAGCCACCCGAGTCGAGTGAGCGCCCAGGCCCAGGGCTCAGGGTCGCTCGGCGACCCGGCCGACGAAGCGGCCTCGGCGTACTGCAGCGCGAGCTCGGCGTCGCCCACACTCCACCAGTAGAACCCCATCCGGTCGTAGAGCTGCAGCCCCGGACGCTGCTGAAGACCCGCCTCGTAGGCCGCGCGCGCCGCGTCCAGCTTCCCCTGCTCCATCGCCGCGTCCCCCACCAGGAGCCAGTCCTGCCAGCCCCCGGTGCGCTCCGCCATCGCCCGAGCCTCCAGCTCCGCGGCGCCGAACTCGTGGAACTGGGTCTTCACGTACACGCGAGCCCGTGCGGCACGCGCATCGGCCGGGTCTCGCCTGAGCGCACACGCCGCCGCGGCCTCGGCGAGCGAGTAAAATCCAGCATCACCGGTCATTCTCGCTTCACGGATCCGCAGCTCGGCGATCTCGACCGGCGAGAGGCCAGCCGCGCCCGCCGAGAGCGGCCCGGCAGCGGGGGCCAGCGCGACCGCACAGGGATCGACGGGTGCCGGCGGCGCCGGCTCCACCGCGCACGCGATCAGGTGGACGAACCCCATTCCGCACCCGAACCCCCGTCGCGGCGCTCGTGGGATCAGCGCTTCTTCTTCAGGGCCCGCATGACGTCGGCGGCCGACGACTGCCCGGGGATCCGGCGGTGGATCGGCGGCGGGGCCGACTCGGCAGGCGGAACGGGCGCCCCTGCGGGCACCAGCGCCGCATCCGAGGCCTTCGCCATCGGTTGCGGGCGAGGCGGGGGACTTCCGGGGGAGGAGAGGCCGATCGAGCGCACGCGGGGCGCCTCGGAGGGCGCGGCCGGTGCGGGAGGGGGCGCGGGAGTCGGTACCGGAGCCGGCGAGGCGGCGCGGATTACTGTGGGCCGAATCGGTCCCTTCCCGGCGGTCGTCGGAGCTGGCTTCGCCGGTTGCGCCGCGGTCTCCCGGGGCTTTTTCGGCGGCGGCGGGGGGGGCCGGTAGTCTGCGCCGGGCTGGGCGACCTTCCCCATCAGGTCGTCGAGGCCCAGCTCGGGAAGATCGTCTTCGGCGAAGCTGGCCTTCACCCCAAACAGGTCGGTCAGCGAGAGCTGCACCCCGCATTTGGGGCAGGCCATGCCTTGCGGGCCGATTTCCTCGGGATCGAGGCTCCCGCGACAGGCATGGCAGCGCACGTGGTCGAAATACGACATCCGTCCTCCCGGCGGGATGCTAGCACCCAACGGCCGCGGAGCGGGCTAAGATCGGGGCGACGGAGGGATGGCATGCGCCTTGTCCGAGGTTTGGCGATTCTGGCAGCGCTGTTCGCGTCCGCGACGGCCTCGGCGTGGTGGGACCCCGACTGGCACGGCCGGGCGAACCTCGCCCTGGTGAATGGCAGCGTCAGCGCCGACATCGACGGGATCGTGGCGCTCGTCGAGCTCGACGCCAGCCGCATCGACTACGGCGCGGCCGACCCCAATGGCGACGACCTGCGATTCGTCGACGGCAACGATCTGACCGAGATCTCCTACGACATCGAAGAGTGGAACAGCGGAGGCACGAGCTGGATCTGGGTCCGGATCCCGCGGGTCGAGGGCACGCCGACCCCCGACCAGATCTACGTGTACTGGGGAAATCCGGCTGCCGCGGCGGGCGAGGATGAGGTCGGCACCTGGGACGATGGCGTGTTCGACATCGTGTTCCACATGGAGACCGGGGTCACGAACCCCATTTCTGGCCAGGGCGGCACGCTCACCGGCGGCGCGAGCCTGGTGGCCGGTTCGATCGGCAAGACCCTCGATGTTGATGGGGTCAACGACTACTTCAACTGCATGGAGGATCTCGAGGCCCCGCTCAACAATCCAGCTTCCCTCGAATTCTGGATCAACACCGGCGCCGCCGGCGACATGGACCCGTTCCTCGCCCCGACGGTCAGTGGCTACCAGGAGTCGAACCGTGCAGAAGACGCCCGCATCTGGGGTTGGCTCGACAACAACGGCATGATCGGCATGCGGTACGGCTTCCTCGAGACGGTGAGCACAACCGTGGTGAACGATGGAGCCTGGCACCACGTCACCCTGATCCGCTACGAAGACGGCGACCAGCAAGTTTGGATCGACGGCGTTCGCGAAGGAAACACCGCCGGAGGGCCCGGAAACGAGGTCGACACCACCACGTTTTCCTACTCCTCGATCGGGCGCGCTGGAAAGAACCCCACTTTCAACTACATCGCCGCCCAGATCGACGAGTACCGCGTGCAAAACAACCCGCGGTCCCCCGAGGAGTGGTACGAGGTCAACTACCTCGCGCAGAGCGGCAGCTTCCTCACCTACTGCACCCTGTCGACCTTCGGGGAGGACCAGGACGGCGACGGGTCCGGCGATCCCAATGCGCTCGTCGATTCGTGCGATGCCCCGCCCGGCTACGCCACGCCGGGCGATTGTGACGACAGCAACGATGCCATCCACCCCGACGCGCAGGAGGTGTGCGTCGCCGGCCTCAACGACGACGACGACTGCGACGGCCTCATCGACGAGCTCGATCCCGATGCCGTTGGAACCACCCCGTTCTTCGAAGACCGCGACGGCGACGGCTTTGGAAACCCGGCCGAGTCGGTCCTAGGCCCGTGCGTCGCTCCGCCCGACTACGTCGAAGACAACACCGACTGCGACGACGGCGACTCCTTCGAGCATCCCGGCGCGATCTGGTACGACGACGACGACGGCGACGGCTACGGCGACCCGCTGAACCAGGTGGTCAGCTGCACCAAGCCGCAAGGGCACGTCGCGAACGCCGACGACTGCGACGACACCGACGCCGCGCTGAACCCCGAGACCCTCTGGTACGACGACGCCGATAACGACGGCTACGGCGACCCCGGCAGCGCGCTGGCCACCTGCGAGCCCCCGGCGGGCTACCTGGCCGACGATTCGGACTGCAACGACGGAGCCGCCGCGGTGCATCCCGGGGCCAACGAGAACTGCGACGGGGCCGACACCGACTGCGACGGCGCAATCGACGACAACCCGGTCGCCCCCGCGGGAACCGTGTATTACCCGGACCAAGATGGTGACGGCTATGGCGGCAGCAGCCCAACGGTTCGGGCGTGTAGCCAACCCGCCGGCTACGTCACCTTTCCGAGTGATTGCGACGACGGCGACGACACGGTCCATCCTGGCGCGATCGAGGACGAGTGCAACGGCGTCGACGACAATTGTGTCGGCGGCGGCGGGCCGACCGACGACTCCGACGGCGACACCTACTCGTACCTCGAAGAACTGGCCGTCGGCGCATCCGACTGCGACGACGACTCCGACGACGACGGGGTGGCCGACGCGGTGGAGCTTCCGCTCGGAGACTCCGACGGCGACAGCAACGCCGACGCGGTGGATATCGACGACGACAACGACTCGATCCCGACCGAGGTCGAGGGCACGGCGAACTACGAGGCCAGCGCGGGCGGGGCTTGCCCGGGAATCGAGGCTGACGCGATCCCGAACTACCTCGACCTCGACTCCGACGGCGACGGCCTGCCAGACATCGTCGAAGGCAGGGCCGATTCGGATAAGGACGGAATCGAGAATTACCTCGACTGCTACAATTACGGCTGCGCGCCCGGGCTCGACGGCGACGGCGACGGCATCGAGGAGTGCTTCGAACTCGACCTCGGCCTCGACCCCTCCAACCCCGACACCGATGGCGACTCCGTTCCGGATGGCCTCGAGGTCGGCGATCCGCAGGCCCCGACCGACACCGACGGCGACACCGAGATCGACGCGTTCGATCTCGACGACGACGGCGACGGCGTGGCCACCCTGCTCGAAGACGGCGACGGTGACGGCGACGTGCTCGGCGACGACACCGACGGCGACTTGACCCCCAACTACCTCGACCTCGACGACGACGGCGACGGCGTGCTCACCGCCGAAGAGGACCGCAACGCCAGCGGGACGTGGGACGACGACGACCTCGACGGCGACGGGCTCGTGGACTACCTCGACCCCGACGACCTCGACGGCCCGGCGGTCGACGCCGACGGCGACGGCCTCATCAACGCCGAGGAAGCGCTCATCTGCTCGGGTGGCGACTGCCTTGACCCCCTCTCCGTCGACTCGGACGGCGATGGGGTCGACGACTTCACCGAGGTCGGCGATCCGACGGACCCGCTCGATACCGACGAGGACGGGATCCCCGATGCCCTCGACCCCGACGACGACGGCGACGGGGTGCCCACCCAGGAGGAAGGTCCGACCGACGCCGACGGCGACGGGATCCCCGCCTGGCGCGACCCCGACTCCGACGGCGACGGCGCCCTCGACGGCGACGAATCGTCGGTGGACGACGCGGATTGCGACACCATCCCCGACCGCTTCGATGGAATCGAGGACGGCGTTTGCGAAGGCGAACCACCCGCCGGCGACGGGGGAACCACCCCGACCGACCCGGGCGGCTGCGATTCGAGGGGACCTGGCCCGGCTGCGCCGAGTGCCTTCCTGCTGGCCGCGCTCCTGACCCGGCGGCGCCGACGCGCCTGAACCCAGCTCAGCTCGCCGTCGCGCTGATGCTGGTGTCGGCCGCCTGCTTTGCGGGTATGGCTACCTGTGTCGCCGCAGCACACCGCCTCGATCCGACCCTCCCCACCGTCGTGTCCAGCAGCATCCGGGCCGGGGTCAACCTGCTTGCGCTTCTCGTGCTCGCCCGGGGAAACGCGCGCGCCCTTCTGGGCGACGCCCGACCCGCGCTGTGGTTGCGCGGCACCCTGGGCGCGATCTCCCTCGTCGCCTTCTTCGCGGCGCTCGCCCGGCTCGGCGCCGGCGAAGCGGCGTTCCTCAACAACACGAGCGCGCTCTGGGTCGCGGTGGCCGCGCCCTGGTTGCTCGGCGAGCGGACCCCGGCGGGGGTGTGGGCC
>CANLGQ010000041.1 GCA_947490265.1 Pseudomonadota bacterium
CGGGAGGGTCTAGCGGAACAGCCGAAACTGTGCCGCCAACCGGGCCGTCGCCGCAGGTTGCCCTGCGCGCCGGGTGAATCACTTGGTGGGCTCGCGTGCATTGCTACACCCCACCGGCCGGTTTGACCGATGAACTCCCGAGATCCCCGCCAGGGATCCCACGGCACCCCTCACGGGATACCAACCAACTGCTGCCGAGCCTCCTCCGAATGTCGTCGCCTCGTCTCCGAGGCGGACAGCTCGTTCGCTGGGTGTCCAGCCGACCTCACCGGCGCGCGTCTACTCCCGGGGTTGCCCCCTTCGGGGAATCGGTGCCACCCGACTCCTCTTGTTCCGCCCGCGTGGTTCGATTCCCACCTCGGCGGCTTACTCCGCGCGCTGGCTTCCAGGATTTTGCACCTGGTACCGGCTTGACTTCGCTGGTTTCCACCGCGCTTACCCGCCGACCACCACGCCGGTTACCCGACGAGATGCACGGTGAGGGCGCGTCGCGGTTTCCCCGCAGCGTTGCCTTCACACCCCTCGAAGAACCCGCTTCCCGCGTGCTTGCGCACCCGGGACGCGAACCTTGGACCCGCCGTGCCGCGTCACCGCGGCCCTTGCCTCCTTGCCGTTTCTACGACTTCGAGGCCTTACTCGGGTCCGAGAGGCCAGTACGTTCGGTCCGCCCTTGCGAGCCTACCGCGCGTACATTGTCCTTCCATGGGCTTTGTTCCCCTTCGAGATCTTCACTTTCGCCCGTGCCCGCGTCGCTTTTCCGACCTTACGGTCGGAGAGTGCTCCGCGGATCATCCCACCGCTTGCGCGGCGTCTGTCCGGTCGAAGAGCTGCTGACCGTTGCCGGCCAGCGATCTCCCTGGGGTTTTCGACGTCAAAGATCGCTCGTCGTTCCGCCCCTTGCGGGGCTTCCGGTCGGGCGCCCTTTCGGTCGCACCGGCTCCGGTGGATGACGGGTGTAGCTCATGCAACTGGCGTGCCAACTCTCGCCGCCGGACTCCGGTTGCCTGAAAGTGACCTATCGTTCTATATTTCTCGCGCAAGTCCCAGGGCACTCCGGTCTGGGCAAGCAACTGCCCATGTCGTCGGCCCATCTCTGCCCATCCGCGCGGCCTATGCATTATTTACTACAACAAAGTTAACTTTTCTTGCCGAGCAAATTCGATCCCGTCGGGCAACCTGTTTCCCATCCCGTTCCGGTGCTCGCGTCTGTGTCACCATGCGCGGGGGAACCGAGCATGGCACCGTGGTTGCTGGTCGGGAATCCGACGGCCCGCTCGGGTCGGGCCGCGGAGCGGATCGAAGCCGCGCTCGCCGGCATGGCCGAAAGAGGCCTTGAAACCGACTTTGTCTCCACGCTGCCGGCCGGAGAGACGGTCGAGCTCGTGGCCAGAGCGATCGACGCCGGCGGCGTCGAGACCGTGGTTTGCCTCGGGGGGGATGGCACGTTTGCCGACGTGGCGAAAGGCGTGCTCTCCGCCACCCGCCGGGTGCGGATGGGGATGCTGCCGTCAGGCACCGCGAACGACCAGGGACAATCCTTCGGGATCTCGTCGATGCGCAGCGCGCTCCCGGAGAACCTGGACTTGTTGCAGGCCGGCTACACCATTCCACTCGACGTCGGCGAGATCCTGGCCCTCGACGAGCGGGATCAACCGATACACCGCGATTGGTTTTTCGACAGCGCGGGCTTCGGCATGAGCCCCGCGATCCTCTTCACGCGCAACCGAAACCGGGAGTGGGTGGCTCGCCTGCCCGTGATCCGCAACGTCTACCGGGATCAGCTGGTGTATGCCGGAGCCTGGGCACAGGAAATGCTGCGTTCCTACGTGGAGCCGGTGAAGTTCACGGCCGAGGTCCGCTGGGCCGGCGGCACGTCGATCCTGCCCAACCTCACCGACCTCGTGATCAACAACACCGCGCTGTATGGGGGGTTGTGGGTGCCGGCCCGTCTCGGGGAACCCGACGACGGGGAGATGGAGCTGGTACCACTCCACGGCCGCCGCGACATGATCACGAAGGCGGTGCGCGATCTGAAGGATCTGCCGATCTGGCAGGAGCAACTCGACCTGCTCGGGCTCCCGAACCCCGAGGGATTCTCCGCGGCCTGGTTCGACATCCTCCTGCTCCATCCCGAGGGGCGAGACATTCCCGCACAGCTCGACGGGGAGGAGTGGCATGCCGGCCAGCATTTCCGGATCGACGTCCTCGCCCGCCGCCTTCCGCTCATCGTGCGAGGAGGCTGGACTCCGCCGTGGAAGCCGAGGCGTCCGCCGCACGACTGACAGGAGCTGGAACTCGGGGCCGCACGGTGCGCCCGCCGACCGCCGAGTTCGGGTGGAACAGGAATTCCAGCAGCGCCCAAGTCCAGGATCGGCGAACCACCGTGTGCGCGTAGCCCTCGGGGGCGATTCGCCGCAGCGCGGGAAGGCGGTTCCACGGGATCGCAGGGAAGTCGTGATGCTCGATGTGCAGCCCGAAATTCAGCGCGACGACGTTCGCGGCGCCGACGTAGCTTCCCGTCTCGATGGCCGCGGGGATCGGGTTGTCGGAAGCATCGGGAAAGGGACCGACCGGGTGGTGGTGCTCCTGGATGAAGCGGCCAGCGAGCGGGTGAAGGGCGAAGACGAAGGCGATCGACCCGACCAGGTAGACGAGAGACGCGAGGGGGAGCGCCCAGGCCAGGAGCGCCGTGACCGCGACCTGGGCGACGAGGTTTGCGAGTGGCCACGCTCCGGCGAGCGAGAGCGCGTCGCCGGGGGCGGGCCGGGCGATCCGGAACAGCTGGAGCACCGGAAAGAGCACGTGCCAGGCGAGGCGCCCCGGCATGCCCCACCGGTCGAAGGTGGCCACCTCCCATTCGGACGGAAGATCCGGGTCCCAAGCCCGCTGCCCCTGGCGACGATGGTGCACTCGATGCCAGTGGGCGAGTCCGATCGAAAAGGGCACGATCAGCGGGAGGTTCGCCCCGACCAACACCAGCTTGTTCGCCAGATGGCTGCGGAAGATCAGCCGGTGGGTCGCCTCGTGCATCCCCGCGAACAGGGCGTGCGCGACCCAGGCGCCCACGGCCCACGAGACAGCGAGGGCAGCCCAAACCGGTAAGTTGCCCACCGCCACGGCGAGGGCGAGCTGAAGCCCGACCAGGCCGACGACGAGCCCGGCGGTCCACGGATTCCGGCCGTAGAGGTAGGCGATTTCCGGATGGTTCGCCAGGATCATCCTATGTCGTATCGGGTGGGGGTCGAGCGCTTCGGTCACGTGTCGCAAGGGGTCCTCCATTAATAAACCATCCGGACGGTTTACGATTAGCGAGCCCACCGCATCGGCGCAAGCGCCGTGCTAGAGAGTCCGCGCGCGTGGAGCCCGCCCTGGCCAGAACCGCCGATCCAGCCCTCGAAGCCGCCCGCCTCCGGGCGATCGCCGGTGCCGCGGTCGACCTCCTGGTCGATGGGGGGTGGCACGCGGCGACCCTCGAGAAGGTCGCAGCGCGCGCCGGCCTGTCCAAGGGCGCCGTCGCCTGGTGGTTCGACAGCAAGGAGGCCATCCTGCTGCACGCGATCCGGAGCTTCCACGCCGGCTACGCAGAGCAACTCGGCGCGATCGTCCTTTCCGACCTTCCGGCACGCGAGCGCCTCGCTGCCGTGGTGCGAGCGGCCTTTCCGAGCCGGGAGGTGGTCACCCGGGAGCTTCGCTTTCAGGTCGAGCTGTGGTCGGTCGCCAAGTCAAACCCCACCATCGAAGGCGAGCTCCGGGCTTCGTACCAGCAGTTCCGGGGTGCGTGCCAAGCCCTGCTCGAGATCGGTGCGCGAGAAGGCTACGTTCGCTCCAAGGATTTGGCCGCGCTCGCCCTCCAGATCCAGTCCCTGGCCGATGGGCTGAGCCTGCACATCGCGTTCGACCCGACGATCGACGCGATCGCGGAGCGAGAGCGGCTGATCGAGCGCATTGACGCCTGGGTGCGAGAACCGGGCTAGATACCTGCCCGCTTCTTGGCCTCTCTGACCAGATCCGCGACCGTGTCGGGCAACGTGCGGCGTGTCGCCGCCGACTGGATCGCCGCCGGGATCGAGCCCCCCGGGTCGGTGCACACCATGTACTCCACCAGCGAGTTGCCGGCGCCATCCGCCTTGAACAGCCACTCGCCCACGTTCACGCGCGGTTCGACCGCGTCGGGGTTGGCGGCGGTCACCTCGGCGAACTTCGCGGTGTGCGGGCCACCCCCCAGGAGCGCGTCCCACTTTTCCCAAGCGAGGTTTTCGCCCACCTGCACCGTCGAACGAACGAACCAGAAGCGATCGGCGGACATCGTCCACGCCGGAACATCCAGGTATTGCCAGTAGTCGAGGGTGCTCCCGTTCCGCGCCAGCCACTCCGAGTGCGAAAGGCCCGCGGTGGACCAACGGGTCGCGGCCGGGATGTCGGTGGCGACCTCGATGAGCTTGGCGACGGGCGCCGGGGTGGCGCCGGTGCCGCGGAAACACTCCATTCCCGCCACCATTCCGCTATAGACCAGCACCGTCCCCTGGTCGGTGTCCCGGCTCGCGACCTGCTTCCAGGAGGCGGCCTCGATCTGCGCATGCGTGGGCTTGGCCAAGGCCGCCAGCGAGAGGAGGAGCAACACGGACGACTCCCGACAGAGCCCGTTCAGTACCCCGTCGAAGCCCCCTGGGCGAACAGGCCTTCCCCCGAAGCCCGCGGCCGCGTTACGGGCGGAGCGAGTGAGGAACCTCCGTGGGACGGATTTTCGAGACGCGCAAGGCCACCATGTTCGCCCGTTGGGACAAGATGGCCAAGCAATTTGCAAGGATTACCAAGGACATCACCATCGCGGTCAAGGCCGGTGGGCCGAGCCCCGACGCGAACCCGGCCTTGCGACGCGCGATCCAGAACGCGCGCTCGGCCAACATGCCGAAAGACAAGGTCGAGACCGCGATTAAGCGCGCCGCTGGCCAGGATGTCGCGGACTACGAGGAGCTCGTCTACGAGGGCTACGCCCCCCACGGGATCGCGGTCATGATCGACACGGCCACCGACAACCCAACCCGCACCGTGGCCAACATGCGCATGTACTTCAACAAGTACGACGGCAACCTGGGCGGCGCGGGCAGCGTCGGCTACGGCTTCCAGCGGATGGGGGTCTTCCGGCTCGACCCAACCGGCGTCGATGCCGAGGAGCTCGAGCTCGACCTGATCGACGCGGGCCTCCAGGAGATCGGCCTCGGCCAGAGCGAGAAGGGCGAGCCGCAGCTCATCGTCCGCTGTGCGTTCAGCGACTTCGGCGAGCTGCAGCAGGCGATCGAGTCGCGGGGCCTCAACCCGATTTCGGCAGAGTCGGAGTACATCCCCACGAACACCGTAGAGCTGACCGAGGATCAGGCGAATCAGGTCCTCGTGCTGATCGACAAGCTCGAGCAGGACGACGACGTCCAAAAGGTCTTCCACAACCTAGGATAAACCATGTTCGTCGTCCACTTGGTGGCCTGTACGCTGCTGACCGACCTGCTCTCCACCAACAGCGTGATCGATGCCACCTGTCGGGGAACCGACACCGTGGTCGTCGACGGCCGAGATCTCTGCGCCGAATACGAGGCCACCGGCCGCGTGATCTGCGACGTCGGTTACACGGTGCGGCTGGATGGGGTACAAGTCTGCCCGTGACGCGGAGGCGACGATGGCGGAGCTGGTGATCGACGAAATGGTGGCGGGAACGGGAGCGCTCGCCACGGCAGGTTGCCGGGTGAAGGTGCACTACACCGGGTGGCTCACCGACGGAACGAAATTCGACTCCTCGGTAGACCGCGGGCAGCCGTTCGACTTCGCGCTCGGCAAGGGCCAGGTGATCAAGGGTTGGGACCAAGGCGTGGCGGGCATGAAGGTCGGCGGCAAGCGCAAGCTCACCATCCCGCCCGACCTGGCCTACGGTCCTCGTGGTTATCCCGGAGCGATCCCGCCCAACGCGACGTTGGTGTTCGAGGTCGAGCTACTCGGCGTAAGCTAGACCGCCGCGCCTCGCGATCCTCCAGCGAGATGGCGGCCTTCCACGTCGTCGCCCCCTCGTGCCCAGCGGGGGGCGTTTGCCCAACATCCGACGGCCCCTCCGCACGCTCTCGCGTTGCTAGTTGCCGCCCCTCCCCTTCCCTTGGCGCCCCCCGCCGCCGCCGTCGGTCTGCAGGCTGTTGCCGACTGTGTTGAAGATGTTGTTCAGCGAGTCGCCAAGGAAAATCAGCGCGGCAATGATCGCCACCGCAACAAGGGCCGCGATGATGCCATATTCAATCGAGGTTGCCGCCCTCTCGTCGCGCAAGAACTCAAACATTTCAGTGCTCCTGCCCCGTCCCAGGGCACTCAGGGCTACCCCGTAGTCCCATTATCGCGCAGTCCCGGGTCCGTGCGCAAGCGGTTGAGTCGCATTCGGCGCGCCAATCCTTCGACTCGTGAGCAAACAGGGCGGTAACGCCGCAGGGGATCGATCGAAGAAATCTCTACCCCCCGGGGGTCCGCCGCCCCCTTCAATGCATTCCACTTGGGGGCTCGTGCCGGTTCGGGGATCGGTTTCGCGATGCGCCGGCCCCGGTTCCGCGGGAAGGTTGCCCCGTACGCTCGGCGTCCTCAACTGGCCCGACGCCAGAGCGGACCGCCGGTGGGGCTAATACACGATCGTCGGCAGCCAGAGCCAGCCTTCGAACGGGTTGTCGAGCCCGCCCAGCACCACGGTGACATTCGGCAGCGGGACGAACGTCTGGTCGTCCTCGTTGCCGACCGAGCCGTCGGGCACGAGGCCGGTCGGAAACAACGCACTCATCACTCGACCCTCCCCGAAGCCGAATTCCGGCCCTGAGTCGGTCATCCAGAGCCACCCGTCTTCGGTGAGCTCCACCCCGCGAAGGAAGTCGAACGGCCCCACCGGCGCCTCAGGCACCAGGTCAGCGACATAGTCGGGCAGAAGCGTCGGATCGGACGTGACGGCGACCCCGACCGCTCCCCCGTCGGGCGCCCCGTAGCTGTGGGCGTAGAGCAGATACCACTGTCCGTCGAACTGCCGGAAGACCGGACCGTGCGGCGTATCGAGGGTGCCGGAGCGGGGGTAGCTCCAGACGAACTCGATCGCGCTCGGATCGGTAATGTCCCAGAACGTGATCCGGCCGAAGTTCGGCGCGCCGCTCCCCCGGTTGCTCAACAGGAGGTACGCGCGCCCGTCGTAATCGACGCGCTCGGCGCCATTCGGTAGGTTTTGACTCCAGTCGGGATGGGCGCCGTTGAGCGTGCGGACCGGCGCGTCCGAGGACCCGTCGCCCGCGTACCAATTCACGTTGTTGCTGAACGCCTCCGGGACCAGGATGCTCTGATCCGCGGGATCGCGGATGGCCTCGTGCGGGAACTGCATGCCGGTCACCACGAAGTCGACCGCGCCGGTCTCGTCGATCCGGGCGATCCCCTGGTTCTGACCCATCCCGGCCCACGAAACGAGGAGCCCCACGTCGTCGGCGCTGGACCCCTCCCCGGTGCAGCCGCCACAGTCGCCGACCATCGCGTTCCACGACCAGCCATGCACGATCGTGCCGTCGTTCGCCATCAGGGCGATCCCATCGTTGGTCGGGATCACCAGCACATGGGCCGCGTCGAAAATCCGCGGCGGACTGGGAACCGTGGAGTCCCCGGTGTCGGTCACGTCGGTGTCCGTGTCCGCGTCGGTGTCCGCGTCGGTGTCGCTGTCGGTGTCGGCGTCCACATCCGTGTCCGCATCGGAGCCCGGATCGCCGGTACCAAGCTGGGCCGAGCCCGCGCGCGCGCAGCCCACGAGAAGTGCCAATGACCACCAGCCCGAGCGCAGGTCCACTCCCCACCTCCGGACCCAGGTTAGCGCCGGTCGCGCGCGATCGCCAACTCGACCACGGTGAACGGGGCGACCCGCTCCGGTTCGAAAGTGATCACGCTGCCCGCGAGTCGATCGTCACCCGGCACGATCACCCGCCAGAGGTTTGGCGTGTCGAGGAATCCCGCATCGAAGGCTGGCTTGTGCGAATCCCCGTGGACGAGGAGCGTCGGGCCGCCAAAGTCAGCCGCAGCGGATGCGATCGCCTGGTTCCAGTCGGCGAAGGCGTCGGGGGTGAAGGCGGTATCGGCCTGCTGAAACAGGACGAGGGCCGGAGATGCCTCGGCCTTCGCCTGCGCCACCGTGGCCCCGAGCCAGACCTTGTCGGCGACCCGGCGCGCGGCGGCCTCGGCATCGCCTGCGGGCGTTCGCCCGCGCCCATCGGCGCTTCCGACGACGTGGAACGTGGCGAACACCAGGCCCCCGACCGTCCAGCGCTGGTTCTCGGGATAGCCGGGGACCGGAACGGCGAGATCCAGCCGGCCCGCACCGAGCGGGGTGGCGTAAAATAGACTGCGAAGGTGGCTCAACCGCTCCAGCGGGTCGACCGGCCTCCCGTCGATCGCCGCGCGGTGGCAATCGGTCCACTCGTTGTCGCCGGGGGTGTAGATCATCGGAATTGGGCTCTGCGCGAGCTGATCGCGGCGGGCGCGCAGCGTGGCGTCGTCGCACGGGGCCGAGCCGGGCTTGAGGTCGCCCACATGGACGGCGAAGGCCAACTCCTGGTCACCGAATCGCGCGAGCAGGGAATCCAGGCGGGGCACGTCTTCGGGCCGGTACGGTACATCGCCGATCGCCACGAACCGCACCGGCGCGGCGAGCGCCGACCAGGCCAACCAGATCACGACAGCGCTCGCAGATACCAGGCGTTACACCCATAGTGTCCGGTGTTGCCGAGCGGACCCTCGAGGGGTGCGAAGCCGTTGCGCGCGTACAACCGCCGGGCGACGGCCATGTGGTTCAGCGTCGCCAAGTAGCAGGCACGGAACCCGAAGCCGGTCGCCATTTTCGAGACATCGCAGCAGCAGATCCTGGGCGAGCCCCAGCCCCCGCGCTCGACCACGAAATACGCAGACCGCGCCGCCGCGTACGCCTGCGACATCCGGTCGACCTCAGGGTCAACCATGGCAAATCCCGGCCCCGACGCCCAAAATTCGGGCATCACCGAACGGATGATCGCCGCGACCGCCGGGTCGTCTGTCGCGGCGATCGGGTGGAGGGCGCACCGGGCTGGCACCCAGCCGCTCTATTCCGCGTGGGTGGCCGCGTCAGCCGGCCCCCGTGACGTCGATGATCACCTGTCGAATTCCCGACCCGCGCCCGCTCTCCCCTCGCGCCATCCCCGCCCCCCTCGGCCGACCCAGCGGCACACCCCCCGTCCCAGTGCAACGGCCATGCCACCCGCCGGGCGCTAAAAAACGCGCTTTTACCCGTTCTCGCGGCGACCACCTCGCTGCCCGCGGACGTCCGCCGCGGAGTGGTCCAGCGGACCCGAGCGTGTGACCTTGGCCGGGAGAGGTCCGATTGTTGCCGTTCCTGGCCTTCGCCTTCGCGATCGCCACCCTTCGCCTGACCGCGATCCGGGCCACCGGGCCGGTGCGCCTCGTCAAGGTGCTGCCCGCCTTGATCCTCGGCCTGACCCGGGTCGACGAGCCGAGGCTCGCCTTCGCCTACCTGTTCTACGCCGCAGGCGACGCGCTCCTGCTCTCGAAGGGTCGGGGTTTTCTCCTCGGCCTCGTCGCCTTTCTGCTCGGCCACGGGCTGGCGATCGCCGGCTTTCTCGAAGGGGGGCGACCGGCCCCGGCCGCCCTGGCGATCGGCGCCGTGCTGGTCTCGGGGATGGTGGTCGCGCTGTGGCCCGGGTTGAACCGGGTGATGCGGGTGGCCGTCCCGCTCTATGGAGCGGCGCTCGTCGCGCTGATGTGGGCCGCGACCGCCCGGAGCCCGTTGACCGCCGTGGGCGCCGGCCTGTTCATCCTGTCGGACGCGCTCCTCGGGTGGAACCGGTTCCGGAGGCCGCTGCCCGGCGGCGACCTCCCCGTGCTGGCGACCTACTACGTCGCTATCGGCCTGATCGCGGCCGGCCGGGCGTGATAGATCGGGTGCATGGTGCTGGTGTTGCTCGCCATCGCAGGCTGCCACGACAAGCGGGAGGCGCCGCCGGTTCCTGCCGTCCCGCAGGTCGTGTTCGGCGACCTGCACGTCCACAGCACCAATTCGATCGACGTCTACGTGCTCAACGTCCCCTTGCTCGGCGGCGAGGGAGAGGTGACCCCGGGCGATCACTGCCAGTTCGCCCGACACTGCGCCCGCCTCGACTTTTGGGCGATCACCGATCACCAGGAAGGCGCCCCACCGAGCGCGTGGGAGGAGTCGAAAGACGCCATCCAGGCGTGTAACGCCCAGTACGGCGGCAATCTGGCCAACCCCGCGCTCGTCAGCTTCCTCGGCTTCGAGTGGCAACAGAGCGATCTGGAGCCAATCACCGATTGGGGTCATAAGAATGTCCTCTTTCGCGACGACGCCGACGGCCGGGTGCCGGCGCGAGCGATCGCGTCGGCCGGCCAGGTCACCGGGGTGAGCCAGGCCGAGCTGGATGCGGCGGTCGCCCTGGCGACGAGCGTCGATCCCGACAACGCTGCGACGTACGCCGCCCTCGACGCCGAGGTTACCGCGGGACTCACCGCGCTCCCGTGCCCCGCGAACGTGCCCTCGACCGACCTGCCGCTCGACTGTGTGGAGTCTGCGGAGGATCCAGCCACCCTTTTCGGCAAGCTCGACGAGTGGGGATCGGAAGCGCTCGTGATCCCGCACGGGTACACCTGGGGCGCGCACCACGGCCCGCTGACGAGCTGGGAACACCAGCTCGGGCCGACCCAACACGACCCCGGCTACCAGACGCTGGTGGAGGTCTACTCCGGCCACGGGAGCATGGAGGAGTACCGCACCTGGCTGCCCGTAGCGGAGGATGGAGCGGGAAACCTGAGCTGTCCGGCGGCCACCGCCGACTACCTGCCCTGCTGCCAGCGCGCGGGCGAGCTCATCGCCGCCGGCAACGCCGACTGCGCCGCCGATCCGATCGGTCCGGACTGCCTGGCTGCGACCGAGGCCGCCCGGCAGGCCTTCGTCGACGCGGGCCGCGACGGGTTCGCCACGGTGGCCTTCGCGGAACCGGCCGACTGGCTGGACTGCGGCGAGTGCCGCGACTGCTTCCAACCCGCCGAGGGGCATCGGCCGCTCGGCTCCTCCCAGGCGGCCCTCGCCCGCACCGCGTTCGACAAAGGCGGCGCGCCGATTCGCTACCAGTGGGGGTTCATCGGCTCGACCGACACCCACGCCGTCGGGCCGGGCGCCGGGTTCAAAGAAGACAAGTGGATGTCGGACATCTTCGGGTCGGCAGACCCGGACTTCGACGTGCTGGTGAACCTCCTCGTGCCGCAGCTCTTTCCGGATTGGGTGCGGCAGAACAGCTATTACTACTCGGGCGGGCTCGTGGCGGCGCACAGCGTGGGGCGGAGCCGCGAGGCGATCTGGGCCGCGCTGAAGCGCCGGGAGGTCTACGCGACCTCGGGAGAGCGGATCCTGTTGTGGTTCGACCTCTTGAATGGTCCGACGGGGCGCACCCCGATGGGGAGCGCGACTACGCTGGCGACGAAGCCGCAATTCGAGGTTCGCGCGGTCGGTTCCTTCATCCAGGCGCCGGGCTGCCCGTCCGACCTCATCGCGGCGGCGCCCGACGGCCTGATCGACGCGGCGTGCGAGGGCGAGTGCTACCACCCGACCGACGAGCGCTACTTGATCCGACGCCTCGAGGTGGTGCGGATCACGCCCCAGATCACCCCGGACGAGCCCCTCGAAGCCCTCATCGCCGACCCGCTGCTCACCTTCGACTGCCCCCCGGATCCCGACGGGTGCCAGTGGACCTTCGAGGACCCCGAGTGGACCTCCCTGGCGCGTCCCGCGCTCTACTACGTGCGCGCGCTGCAGGAGCCGAGCGCCCAGCTGAACGCCGACGGCGCGCGTTGCACCTGGGACGAGGCCGGGAACTGCGTCGCGACCGACCTGTGCCTCGGTGGGTGGCCGGGCGCCGACGACGACTGCCTCGCCCAAGACGCGGAGCGCGCATGGGCTTCGCCCATCTATCTCTCGCCCTGACGAGCCTTTTCGCGTGTGCGCCCGAACCGGAGCTCCCGCCCGATGTGGTCGCCCGGGTCTCGGGCCAGGCGATCCCCACCGGCGCCTATGTCGCCGCGCTGGCCACCCTGTCGGTCCAGGAGCGCACGGGGACCGTCACCGCGTCGCACCGCCAGCGGGTCCTCGACGCCCTGATCGACGACGCCCTGCTCCGGGAACAGGCCGCGGAAGCGGGCCTCTACCCGCTCGACCGCCAACCGGCCGCCGCCGCCCTCGACGCCCACCTCCAGGCGCTACCCGCGCCGACCGACGCGGCATTGCTGGCGTGGTACCGGGAACACCCCGAGGCGTTCGCCCGCGACCCCAGCTGGGAGGTGGAGGCGCTCCGCTTCACCGGCCCGAACGCGGAGCAGCAAGCGCGGATCGCCCGCTTCGACGCAGACACCCCGCGCCTCGAGGTCCCGCCGGGTCCGGTCCCGTTCGGGGCCCTCGAGCAGGTCGTGGGACCGACCGCGGCGAGAGCCGCCACCCACCTGCGGCCCGGCGAGGTCGCGCCGCCGAGCCGGTACGCGAGCGGGTGGATCGTCGTCCGCCTGGTGTCGATGACCCCGGGTGAACCGGCCTCGTTCGACGAGGTCCGCCCGGCGGTGCTCGCCCTCGCCACCGCCGAGGCCCGTGGGCTCGAACGCGCGCGCTACCTCACGACACTCCGAAACCGGGCCGATATCCAGGTGAACCGGTCGGTGAGAGACGCACCGCTACCCCCCGAAGCCCTCGCCGCAGCCGCGCGGCGAGAAGCCGGGCGCTAAAGCTCATTCACAGACGAATCCCTGCGCCACGGTGCAGGCCTGATCCCCCCAGGTGACGTCGCCCCCACGCAGGGTCACGCAGTCGCTTGCCGCCCCGCCGTTTGGCTCCCCGGGCGGCCGTGCAGAACCAGTAGCCGGCATCGGGGGTGCAACCCGAGCATTCCGGGAGGTTGTCGGTGGCCCCATCGCAGTCGTCGTCCCGCCCGTTTCAGTCGAGGTCGAACAGCTCGTCGATCTGCCCGTTGCAGTTGTTGTCGAGCCCGTCGCCGACCCCTGCACCCCCCGGGCGCACCGCCGGCTCGTCGGGATCGCAGTCCGCGCCGTCGGGGACCCCGTCCGAGTCGCGATCGCCGCTGGAATCTGCGCCTCCATCCTTTGGATCTTGCGCGCACCCGACCAAGACCAGCCACACCGCGCGGACCACCCACCTTCGCATCGGCTCCTCGCCGCTCCCCCTTACTGGCGGACCCCCGAGACCGGCCACACCTGGTTGCTGCAGTTCGTGAAGCCACACTGGCCGCCGGTGAACGACACCTGGAACGTGCCCGACCAATTGTCGTTGTCGGAGAACGCCCCGGCGAGGATGTAGGTCTCGATGCAGCCGCCCTGGATCGCGCCCTCGGCCGAGAAGTTTTCGTCGATCGGGGACGGCATCTGGCGCATGGTGGTCGGCGCGCCGGTGACCGTGAGGGTGCCCGCCACTTCCGAGAACACGAAGCTGTTGACGTTGAAATTAACGACGTTGAGGCCGAAGAAGTTGTCCTGACAGGCGTAGTTGACCGGCGGCACCACGTCGAAGATCCCGTTGTAGTCCGGGAGGAAGACGTTGGAGAGGATGGTGACCGCGAACGTGCCCGCGGTGCCGTCTTCGTCGTCGTCGGTCGGGAGCACGGTGCACTCCCACACCTCGCCGGCGGTCGTCTCGGCGGCGTCGATCGTGTCGTTCGGAAGCACACTCGTGCTCGCTCCAGCGAACGGCACGCCGTCGACCGTCCACGAGAGCGCATAGGTGACCGGCTCGAGGTCGGCGTCGAACGAGGGGAGATCGATGGAACAGGTCAGGTCGTTGGTCTGCTCGACCGGCGCGGTCGGCGCGATCGAGACCCCGGGCGCCTCGGGCGGGGTGTTCTCGACCACCAGCGGCCCGACAACCACCGGGGGGCCGGCTGCGCTCCCGTCGAAGGCGGTCACCGTGACGGCGACGACCTGGTCTTCGTCGAACGCCGAAATGCCGTCGAGCAAGGGAGAATCGTTCCCCGCCGGGGCGCCATCCACGGTCCAGGCGTAGGACAGGGTCGGAACCTCGCCGTCGGCGTCGAGCGCGTTCACCGTCGCGACGAGCAGGTCGGCGGTGCGGACGGGATTGGGGGCCAGGGTCGCCGAGACGATCTCCGGAGGAGAGTTCAGGATCGTGGCCTGGGCCTGGCCGGGGTCACCGGACCCGGTGCCGTCGGTCGGGGTGACGACGACCGTCCACGTCTCGCCGCGCGTGGTCGCCGAGGCCGGCAACAGCGCGCTCGAGCTCGCACCGGACAGCACGCCATCGACGAGCCAGTCGTAGGTATAGACCACGAAGTCGCCCTCGGGATCGACGCTCGGGACGTCGATGACCGCCTGGAGATCCTGGGCCGAGGTCGGAGATCCGGGGGTGATCGACACCATGGGCGCGGTGGGAACGCCCTGGATGGAGTGGACGATCACCGCCTCCGACCAGAACCCGTCGGTGTCGGTCGCCCGGACGGTGAGCACATGGGTTCCGGCCTGCAGGCCGTCGGACACGAAGGTCGCCGTCCCGGAGGAGTCGGCCCCCTGGGTGGAGAACTCCCCGTCGAGGCTGCTGGTGAAGGTCAGGTCGATGTCGGTGGGGAGGTCGTCGCGATCCTCGACCGAGGCCTGAAACGTCACCGGGCCCTGAGTGGAGGTGCCACCGTCGTCCGGGGCGAGCCACGTGACCAAGGGGGCGTCGGTGGCCGGGCCATCGTAGGGGGCGACGTCGAGGGTGACCTCGTCGAAGGCCCCGGCCCCGTGCGGGTCGGTGACCTCGACCCGAACCTGGGGCGCGAGCATGTCGGTGAGGACGATGATGTCGCACGTCGTGACGTGATTCTCGTCGGGCGGCGCGGCCGCGCAGACCTCTTGCCCACCGGCGATCCACACCGCGGTGAGCTCCTCGACCGAATCGTCGGCGTCGCCGACCGTCGCCCGGAAGGTCGTGGCAATGCCCTCGAGCACGATGTCGCCGTCGCGGTGGGAGGTGATCCCCGTCGTCGGCTCGCGGTTGTAGATCCCGACGTTCTGTTCCGAGCACCCGACGATCGCGACGAGGAGTAGGGGTAGAGTACGCACAACGGCCTCCCGCCACGGCGTACACCAAACCGCGACAACAGGACGGTGCCCCTCGACCCGGCGTAGGATTCCCGGCGAGCGCACCCCCTGGAGGTACGATGTTGCTGTGGATCGCCGGTCTCGCCTTCGCAGGTTCGCCCTCGAAGGCCGAGCGACTGGAGGCCATCGAGACCGCGATGGAGGAACACCGGCGTTGGGCCAGCGGCCAGGCCGAGCTCCGGATCCGAGGCGAGGAGCTGTCGGGACGACGGCACGCCGAGCAGGAGACCGCGATCGACGGGCTCGGGGGGGAGGTCGAACGGCTCGCGCTGCGCCTCGCCGCGGCCGAGCTGGAGATCGCCCGACTGACCGCAGCCCTGACCACCCCGCCGAGCAAGGCCGGAGCCCGGCTCGCCTTACTCGAAGCCGAGGTGAAACGCCTCAGCACCGCGCCCCCGCCCCCCACCGCGCCGACGCCCGGCCCCGACGCCGAGGCCGCCGCGAAGGACCTGCTCGACCGGGCCACGGCGCTGCTGGGGCCGCTCCACGCGGCGGAGGCCCGACCGCTGCTGGCCGAGCTGGCCACGCGCTTTCCCGACACCCGCGCCAACCGCACCGCGTCGCGGGTGCGCGAGGAGCTCGCGGTGGTCGGCACGCACCCCGGGCTGCCCGTCGCGACCCGGTGGTTCACCGAGCCGCCCCGAAGCGGGGGGACCCCGCTCACCTTGGTGGTCTTTTGGGAGGCGTGGTGCCCGCATTGCCAGCGCGAACTGCCGCGGCTCGGCGCCTGGCGCGACGCGTATGGCGAGCGCGGCCTCGAGGTGGTGGCGCTCACCCGGATGACCAAGGGGGTCACCGACGCGCAGGTGCGCGAGTTCATCACCACCCACGCCCTCCCCTTCCCGGTGGGCCTGGAGGACGGGAGCTACAGCACGGCGCTCGCCGTGGCCGGGATCCCGGCGGCGGCGCTGATCCGCGACGGGGAGGTGCTGTGGCGCGGGCACCCCGCCAAGCTGCAGGACGCGTGGTTCGCCGAGCTGCTCCCGGCGCGGTGACCCGCGACGCCGCCGTCAGGGGGCGCCCTCGATCTCCAGCAGGTAGGCCACGAGATCCACCCGGTCCACCGGCGCGGTCGGATGAGCGGCCACCGCTTCGTCCAGCGTCGCAGCCCGCCCGTCGTGGAGGTAGGGCGCCGTGGCAAAGGCCCCGCGCAGGCTCGGGGTTCGGATCCCGGTGAGCGGCTCCCCGATTCGGTAGCCCGAGGTCGGTAGGAGGGTCCCGAGGTCGTGCAGGAGGGCGTCCGTCCCCTCGGGCCCGGCGTGGCAACTGTCGCAGCCGGCGGCCAGGAAGGCCCCTCGGCCGCGGATCCCGGCCGCGGTCGCCCTTCCGTCGGCCTCCCGCCATGGGGAACGGGGAACGTCGTCCACCCTGCGGAGGATGCGCTCGGCCATCGCGTCGAGCTCAGGCGACAGGCCGAGCTTCGGCGAGCCGAGCGGGTCTTCCGACGCGGCGAAGTCCGCATCGGACAGGAAGCCGAGCCCGGCCTGGTGGATTCGGATCGCGTTCTCGAAGTCCTGGAGCTCGTCGAAGTTCGCCGTCCAGTGAAAGGGGCCGGACGACGGCATCGCGAACAGCGCCGGCGTGTCCCGGAACCCCTCCCCGCGATCGGTAAAGTCCCAGGTTCGGCCGTCTCCCTCGCCGTCGGGGTGGCACACGGCGCACGAAAGGTAGGCGTCGCGACTCATTCGGGGGTCGCCCGCGAAGGCAAACACCCGCTCCCCGGGATCGGGATCGGCGAGCGCCAGGCGCGACCGCTCGACCTGCTGATTCTCGTCGTCCAAGCTGTAGGCGATCAATTCGCCGTCGACCGAGGCCAGCACCCACACGGTGTGGCCGTCGGTGGCGAGCCCGTCGAGGCCAACCCCCACGTTCTGGAGGCCCCCGATCCGCGCCAGCGTCACCGGATCGAGGAAATCCACCACACCCGCCCCATAGTGGGCAACCAAGAGCCGGTCGCCCAAGGGGGTGAACGCGAGCGCCCCGACCCGATCGCGGTTGTCGAACAGCGCGCGAGCGGACTGGATCCCGGTTTCGGAGTCCACCTGGCGCAACGCGGACCGCGACGCGGTCTCGTGGGTCAGGGGCAGCCCGTCGCGGAGCAAGCCCCGTTCGATGTTAGCCTTCGAACCCCCGATCACCACCGTGCGCCCGTCGGGGCTCACGGCGACCGATCCGAGCAAGGTGGGCAGGCCGCGGGCGTCGGTGTCGGAGTCGGGCCCGGGATCGGGAGTCAGCGCGATCTCGGTGAACTCGGCGCCAAACCGGGCGGCCACCCCAAATTCCTCGGGCGAGCGGAACCGAGAGGCGTAGACCACCCCGCCCGCGGCGGCGAGGCCCCGCGGGTCGGGAATCGCGCCGGTGGTCACCACCGAACCATCGAGCGCGACGTGCGCGACCTCACCGGTCCCGGCGAGCCCGACCCACGCCCCGCCCGCCGGATCGACCGCCACCGCCACCGGCCGCGCCCCCCAGCGAAAGCCGCTCTCGGCGAGCAACGTCCGATCCGCGAGGTTCCACAGCTGCACGGCGTCGTCCCGGCAGGCGACTGCGAGCACCCCGCCGGCGGCGCTGACCGCGAGCGGATGCCCACACACCGCGCGGCGGTCGATGCTCGACCCCTCCACGAACGCGATCTCGTCGGTGTCGGGCAGGGCGGCCATCAACACCCCGTCGGCGAGGGCCAGGCGACCCGACGACGTGGGCGCCGGGGAGAGCGGCGGCCACACCACCACCACCGGCGCGCTGGCGGTGTCGGAGCGCCCGTCGGCCGAGGTGACGACGAGGCGAACGGTGACCCGCCCCGCGTCGGAATAGACGTGCTCCACCGCGGATCCCTCCCCGGTGGACCCGTCGCCGAAGTCCCAGGCGAACGCCGCCCCGACGCTGCCGGTCGCATCGAGCGGCACCGGGTCGCCCACGCGGACCACGCCCTCGACGCCGAGCACGGCCTCCGGAGCGGGGATCTCCTCGGGTTGCTCCGGACGCTCCCCCGGTTCGGGGGAGCAGGCGAGCCACAGCGCGATCACCACGCCACCGCCGCAACCTCGCCGCCGGTCGAGAACGCAAACCGCAGCGCCTCGGCCGCGGGATTGCCGCTTACGTCGGCTATCCCCCCGGCCGGCACCTCCACGACGTAGGTGGTGTCGGCCTCCAGCGGCTCGTCGGGGACGAAGTTGGCGATCGCCTCCTGCGCGTAGAACCGCCCGGGCACCGCGCGCCCGTCGGCCCGCCAGACCCGAAACGAACCGGCGTGCACGCTCAACGGCTCGAGCTGCTCGTCGAACGAGAGGCCGATCCGACCGGTCACCGGGATCCAGGTCGCGCCATCCACCGGGTTCGCCAGCTCGGCGGTCGGCCCCCGCGCGTCCGGCTCGCGGTCCCACGGAAACACCTGGGTGGCCAGCCCGGGATCGGCGCCGTCGTCGACGCTCGCCACGGCGACGTTGCCGATTGGGATCAGGGTGTCGAAGTCGCCCGCCAGGTCGACCCGGGCGATCTCGGCAATCTCCCCGGGCATCGCGAAAGTATAGCGGGCGCCGAAGTTTGACTCCCCCTGGAACAGCACGTCGTGGTGCCGGGTGACGTAGCCGCCGTCGCCGTCCGGGGAGGATCCGACGGCGACCAAGGCGGGCGCCAGCGGATCCGACAGGTCGTAGGCGATCGGCCCACCCCCTTGATCCTTGCGGGCGAACAAGGCGTAGCGACCCCCGATGTTGGAAAAATAGTACGGCCGAAGCTCGTCTTCAAAGTCAACGACCTGCCAGTCCGCGAGGAGCTGCCAGTTCGCCGGGTCGCCGACGTCCCACAACATCGTCCGCGACAGGCCGGCCGACGACGCCAATGCCAGGTTCCCGATGACCTGGAAGCTCCCGCCCAGGAACGCGATCTCCGACCACTGGGAGAGGATCGACGGGTGCTCCGGATCGGTGACGTCGATCGAAAAGACGCCGTTGAGCCCGGCGGTGACGTACAGCACATCCCCCTGCCAGAACGTGGACAGCGCGACCCGAAAATAGGCATCTGGATACTGGTAATCCGGCAGCTCGAGCTCGGAGAGCCAGAACGGTGCCGTGGGGTCGGTGAGGTCCCAGAAGCCGATCCCGCCGTGCTGGTCGTCTTTGTGCATGTCGACCGCGAGGATCGTCCGGTCGCCCACGCGCGCGATCGCCAGCGTGTGGCTCTCCCGCATGATCGGGCTGTACGCCTCGCCGATTTTGACCGGCGCACAGGGATCGGCAACGTCGAACAGGGTGATCCCGCCGCCGCCGTACTCGGGCGCCCAGGGCATCACGAGCCAGCCGTCGTAGATCCCGACGAGGTTGTGGTGAAGGGCATCCTCGGGCCCGCCGGTCAGCGCGGCGCACGGCTGGTCGAGCTCCGATTCGGCAAAGGAGACGCTCGGCCCGCCCGGGCCGGCGATCGACCATGCGGTCGGGTCGGGCATGGGGTCGGGCGCGGCGGCCGGGGAGGCCGGCTCGGGGTTGGCGCAGGCGGCGGCGAGGAGAAGGTTCACGGGGTGGTCCTCGGCGGATCCTACCACCCCCCGTAAGCCAGAGGTTTCGCGGTCGTTGGACGTGCGACCACCCCGGGAGTCGCCATGATCCGGTTCGTACCGCTGCTCGCGTTGTCCGTGGCCTGCGAAGAGGAAACGTCCACGCCACTCGGCGTCACCCTCGACGATGGGCAGGTGCTGATCGGCCTCGTCACCACCGACGTGCTGATGCTCGACGGGATCCTCGGATCGGTCGCGATCCCCCTCGAGGACATCGGCATGGTGCTGCCGGTGGAAGGAAAGACCCTCGGCGACAGCCACGGGCACGTCACGGTCTGGCTGCGCAACGGGTCGGAGCTCCGCGGCGAGTGGTCGGAGCCCGAGTTGGCGGTCGGGCTGGCGGTGGGGGGCACCGAGGTCGCGGTGGACGTTCCCACCGACCAGATGGCGGCGTTGCAGCTCCAGGGAAGCGAAGCCTGGCCCAGTGAAGGACTCTTCCGTGCGCGAACCACCTGGGGCGACGACTTCCTGGTCGACCCGCAATTGACACGCCTCACCCTGGAGAACGAGCTCGGCGTCTTCTCCCCGTTCCTGTCCGAGTGCGCGGCGGTCGGCCCGATCGGTGCGCCGGACGGAGACTGGCGCATCGAGCTGCTGAACGGAACCGTTCTCCAGGGCCCCCTCCGCGAGTCGGAGATCGCCTTCGCGCTGCCGATGGGGCCCGAGGAGGTGGTGGTCCCGCTCGACAAACTCGTGAGCCTCGAACGCGGGTCGTGGGGTGGGCAACCCACTCCGCCCGCACCGGCCGCGGAGGCTCCCCCGGCGCGAACCCCGCCTCCGATCTCCGCCGCGCCCGCACTCCCGGAATCCCAGGGCTGGTTCGACAACCGCCGCCTGCAAGACGCGAAGCGCTGACCGGCGCGGGAAGGCCGGCGCGTGCGCAACGAACGCGCGAGGTCGCCGCCGTACGCGCTCTCCGCTGGGTCCGCGGCTCGCAACCCACCCTCCACTGGACAAGGTCCCCGAGCATCGTGGTACAAGATGGGTCGGAGGCGACATGTTCCTGTTGATTCTGGCACTCGGCTGTAGCGGGACGGACAGCGGCGACGACACGGCGGGGGACGGAACCGGGACCGACATCACGGGGGACCCGGCAATCGGGGAGACGCTGTTCGCCGCCTGTGCAGGGTGTCACGGTGCCGATGGCACCGGTGGCATCGACATCGGGGGCACGCCCTCGGCAGATCTCACGGTGAAGGTGCCCTCCCTCACCGACGACGAGTTGGCCGATCGCATCATGAATGGCTTCGGCACCGCGATGCCCGCGCAGTACACCGATTCCCAGGACGTCGCGGACGTGATCGCCCACCTGCGGCTCACCTTCCCGTAGGCGGGCCAGCCCAGGCACACTTACCGACGAAGCGGCTGTCTGCCTGCACCCGCGAGGGCGTCCCGGTGACCCCAGACCCCGTCCTGCTCCTCACCGACATCGTCGACAGCACCAAGCTCACCGAGCGCCTGGGCGATGCCGCCATGGCCGAGCTCTGGATCCGTCACGATCGCGTCGCCCGCGACCTGCTCGCCGAGCACGCCGGGCGGGAGATCGACCGCACCGACGGGTTCCTGCTCCTGTTTCCCACGGCCGCCGCCGCGGTGGCCTACGCGCTGGACTACCACCGCGCGATCGGCCCGCTCGATC
>CANLGQ010000042.1 GCA_947490265.1 Pseudomonadota bacterium
CGATCGCCCACCTCAAGCCCCACGGCGCGCTGTACCACGATGCCGACGCCGATCCTTCGGTCCAAAGCGCGTTATTCGCCGCGACCGAAGCGTGCTGTGGCCGCGTGCCGATCCTCGGCCCGCCGGGGCTCGTGCGCGCTGCCCGGGCCCGCGGGTGGACCGGGTGGACCGAAGGCTTCGCCGACCGGGGAACCCGCCCAGATGGCAGCCTCCTTCCGCGAGACCGGCCCGGCGCGGTCCTCACCGATCCCGAGGCGGTGAGCGCCCGGGCCCGCGCGTTGCGCGGCACGGTCGATGCCATCTGCGTCCACGGCGACACGCCGGGGGCCGTGCACCTGGCCGCCGCGGTCCGCGCAGCGCTGGGGGCCCGATGATCCCTCTCGGCGATTCGGCACTTCGCCTCTCACTTCCCGACGGGGTGGATCGCGCCGCCGCGCTCCGGGGCCTCCTCGCCTGGCCGGGCGTGTCCGACGCCGTCCTCGCCGACGACACCGCCGCGGTGTGGTTCGAGCCCGGTCGTCCGCCGGCCCTGGCGAGCTGGGTCTGGCCGTTCGGTCCGGCCTCGGGCGCGCTCCACGCGCTCGCCGTTCGGTGGGACGGCCCCGACCTCGCCGAAGTCGGCGGGGATGCCTGGCGCGAGGCCGCCTGTGCGCGATCGCTCGAGGTCAAGTTCCTTGGGTTTTTCCCCGGCTTCGCTTACCTGGGTGACCTGCCCGAAGCCCTCAGGCGCGCCCGACGCCCGACGCCCCGGACCCGCATCCCCCGCGGCGCGGTGGCAACCGCCGGGCCGTATCTCGGTAGCTACCCGGGGAACACGCCAGGCGGTTGGTCGTGGGTAGGGAACCTCCAGGGCGACCTCCCGCAGTTTCGGCCCGGGGACCGGGTCCGATGGTGCTGATCCGCGTCGTGCGAATCGCCGGCGTCGCGAGCGTGCAGGACCTCGGGCGACCCGGCCTCCGCCACCAGGGCATTCCGCCGGGCGGCGCGCTCGTGCCGGCCGACCTGCTGGCCGGCAACGCCCAGCTCGGAAACCCTCCGAACGCCGCCGGAATCGAGTTCATCGGGCGCCTCACCCTCGGGCTCCCCGACGGCCGAGAGGCAACGTGGGTGGCGCCCGCCGGCGTGGGCACCCTCGCGGTGCCCGGCGGGGTCTGCACGCCGGCCGTCCTCGGCGGCCGCGGGGTTTCGTGGAGCGCCGGAATCGGGCGCCCCCTCGCCGCCGGCGACACGCTCCCCGTCGGCGGCACCGGTGATCCGTCCTTGCACCTGTGGGTGCCTCTCGACGAGCCGATTGCGGTGCTCGGTGCCTCGCCGTCGCTGTGCGCAGGCCCCTGGCGGGTGCTGCCGGCGTCGGATCGGGTCGGGCACCGCCTCGCCGGCCCGCCGATGCCCCCGGTCGAGGCGGGGCGATCGACGCCCATGACCCGGGGCGCCATCCAACAGAACCCCGACGGAACCATCACCGTGCTTGGCCCGGACCACCCGATCACCGGCGGGTATCCTTTGGTCGGGGTGCTGCCGACCGCGCTGTTTGGGCGGCTCGGGGGAGCGCTGCCGGGCGCTTGCGTTCGGTTCGTCGCCGGGGGCGCGGCCTGACCGGCGCGGGCACGGCCAGCAGCTGTCGCAACAGGAAGGGCAGGATCCCCCCATGCTCGTAGTAGCGGACCTCCTGCGGGGTCTCGATGCGCACCGTGGCCCGGAACTCCCGAGCACCGCCGGGCCCCGTGGCCCGGACCCGTACCTCCGCCCCGACGCCGACCCGATCGACCTCCACGTCGAAGCGCTCCTCGCCGGTGAGACCGAGCTCCGAAGGGCCCTCGCCTTCGCGAAACTGTAACGGCAAGATGCCCATTCCTATCAGGTTGCTGCGGTGGATCCGCTCGAAGCTCCGGGCGATCACCGCCCGCACGCCCAGGAGCGCCGGCCCCTTCGCCGCCCAGTCGCGCGACGACCCCGAGCCATAGTCCCGGCCGGCGATCACGAGGAGCGGAACCCCCTCGCGCCGATAGGCCACCGAGGCCTCGTAGATGCTCAGGAGCGCTCCGTCCGGAAGGTGGCGGGTGACCCCGCCCTCGGTCCCGGGAACGAGGAGGTTCCGGAGGCGGACGTTGGCGAACGTGCCGCGCACCATGACCTCGTGGTTTCCCCGCCGGGCGCCGTACGAATGGAAGTCGTGCTCGGCGACGCCGACTCCCCGCAGCCAGGTTCCGGCCGGGCTCGAGGACCGGATGGGGCCTGCCGGCGAGATGTGGTCGGTGGTGATGCTGTCGCCGAGCATCGCCAGCACCCGGGCCCCGCGGATTGGCGCTGGCGGCACCGGCTCGCGGCTCATCGCGTCGAAGTACGGCGGAGGTCGCACATAGGTGGACTCCGGGTCCCAGGCGTAGCGGGCGCCTCGGGACACGCCCAGCGCGGCCCAGCGCGCATCCCCGTCGAACAGGTTGCGGTACACCGCATGGAATTGCTCGGGCGACACGGCCCCGGCCACCACCGCCTCGATCTCGGCCCGAGAGGGCCAGATCTCTTCCAGGAACACCGGTTTTCCGCACGCATCGGTGCCGAGCGGCTCGTGAACCGGGTCGAGGTCGACGGTCCCGGCCAGCGCGTAGGCGACCACCAACGCCGGAGACGCCAGGTAGTTCGCGCGAACCTCTGGGTGGATCCGAGCCTCGAAGTTCCGGTTTCCGCTCAGCACCGCCGCCGTGACCAGCCCGCCTCGGGCGATCGCCTCGGAGATCGGGCGGGCCAGCGGGCCCGCGTTTCCAATGCACGTCGTGCATCCGTATCCAACAAGGTAGAAGCCCAACTGTTCGAGAAACGGAGTCAGCCCTGCGGCGGCCAGGTACGCGGTCACCACCTTCGACCCCGGCGCGAGGCTCGCCTTCACCCACGGACGAGCACCCAGTCCCCGTTGGACGGCGTTTCTAGCTAATAGTCCTGCCGCAACCATCGCCGCGGGGTTCGAGGTGTTCGTACAGCTCGTGATCGCGGCCACGACGATGGCGCCATGATCCAGCAGCGAGCCGTCGTCGAGCACGACCCCTGGCGACCCCGCGAGCGGCGACTTCGAAGCGCCCTCCTGCGCGCCCCCCTCGCCTTGAAGCCGCTGGAGCTCCATGGGGGCCGCCCGCTTCTCCTGCCGGGCGAGCAAGCCTCCCAGGGCCTCTCGAAAGGACGTCTTTGCGGCACTCAGGGGCACCCGATCCTGCGGGCGGGTCGGACCGGCCAGGCACGGCTCCACCGTCGCGAGGTCGAGGACGACCTCCGCCGAGTAGGACGGACTCGACTCCGGCAGGAGGAACAGACCCTGCTCCTTGGCGTAGGCCTCGATCAGCCGAAGGTGCGCGTCGCTGCGCCCCGACAGCCGAAGGTACCGGAGCGTCTCGTCGTCAATCGGAAAGAACGCGCAGGTGGCCCCGAATTCGGGTGCCATGTTGGCGACCGTCGCCCGATCCGCGAGCGAGAGCTGCGCGAGGCCCTCGCCGAAGAATTCCACGAACTTCCCGACAACGTGCCGCTTTCGGAGAACCTGGGTCAGGGTCAGCACGAGGTCGGTGGCGGTGGCCGGCCCACCGAGGGCCCCGGTCAGCCGGACCCCGATCACCGGGGGCACGAGCATCGAGATCGGCTGGCCGAGCAGGCCGGCCTCGGCCTCGATCCCGCCGACTCCCCAGCCGAGCACGCCGAGCGCGTTCACCATCGTGGTGTGGGAGTCCGTGCCGACCACCGTATCGGGGAACGCGACGGGGCGTCGGGCACCGGCGTCGACCTCGACGACCCGCGCCAGGTGCTCGAGGTTCACCTGGTGCACGATCCCGGTGCCGGGCGGCACGACCCGGAGCCGGCGGAACGCCCGATCTCCCCAGCGGAGGAGCTGATACCGCTCGCGGTTCCGCTCCAGCTCCCGGTCGGCATTGAACTGGAACGCCCCGGCGTGGCCCGCGCTGTCCACCTGAACGGAGTGGTCGATCACCAGTTCTACCGGTTTCAGCGGGTTTACCCTTCGAGGATCGCCACCCATCCGCCGCATCGCGTCGCGCATCGCGGCGAGGTCGACCAGGGCGGGAACGCCGGTGAAGTCCTGGAGCAGCACCCGCCCCGGAGTGAACGCGATCTCGTCGGCGGGGACCGCGGTGGGCTGCCAGGCCGCGAGGCGCCCGACGTGCTCGGCGGTCACCGGGCCGCCATTCTCGTTGCGAAGCAGGTTCTCCAGCATCACCCGCAGGGTGAAGGGCAACCGTCCGACGCCAGGGTACGTTCGGGCGACGACGTCGAGGCGGTAGATCGTGAACTCCCGATCGCCGACCCGGAGCAAACCCCGGCTACCGTGGGTATTCTTCCCCATGTATGAGCGTACTCGCGGCCTGCTCGCCGGCAAGACCGTCTTCGGATTGGCCCTCGCCGCCTGTACCGGCACCGGATCGGTCTTGGATCCCCCGACACCCCCGACCACTCCGCCCTTCACCACCTTCGACGTCCTCGAGGTGCGGGGGATCACCGCCACCCTCCACCCGGTCATCGGCTCGATCGTCGTCGTCGACTGGATCCAGAACCGGCCGGCCGAGGTCCACGCCGAATTCTCGTTCGATGCCGGGATCTGGGTTTCCTCGCCGGTGGCGTCCGTCCCCGCAGGCCCGGGTCAGGCCCTCCTCCTGGGGATCCCGTATGGAACCGACACCACCTGGCGCCTCGTCGCCGCCGACGGCCCGACGGTTTTCAACTCCCCCGACGCCGTGGTCCGCAACGCCGACCTTCCCGCCGCGCAGCTCGTCGGCACCCTTCGGGTCGCCGATCCGAACGCCTACGACGCAGACGGAGCGCCGTGGCTGTTCACCAGTCTCGCCGGCACGAACAACTTCTACGAGCCCTGGCACAACGTCGTGATCGACCGGCTGGGCCGCGTGGTGTGGGCGCTGCGCTCTCCACAGCAACGCGTCTCGATCCACTCCCGGGTAGCCCGCGACGGACGCTCGCTCTACCTCGACCGCAACAGCTACTGGGCGATCTTCGACGTCGAGGCCTCCACCATCGACCAGATGCGGATCGATGGCAGCGTGATCCACACCTTCGACGTCCCCGGGCTGCACCACCCGTTCACCGATCTGCCCGACGGCTCGGTCGCCTGGGGGGCCACGACCGGAGGCTACGCGAACGAGTACCTCAACGTCGTGCACGCCGACGGCAGCGTGGAGACGGTCCTCGATTGTATGGAGTGGATGCGCACCATCGGCCAGGATGGCTTCTGCATGTCGAACACCCTCAGCTACGATGAAGGCACCGATACGCTCCTCCTCTCTGAATTCTCGACCGAGACCCTCGTCGCGGTGAACCGCACCACCGGCGCGGTGGACCGGTGGTACGGCGCGGCGGTCGGAAGTTGGGCGTTCGAGCCCTCGGAGAGCCAGTTCTACTGGCAACACGGCGGGTATGTCACCGAAGCCGGCACGCTGCTCACCTCCAGCGACCGGACTGCGCGAGGCGACGAGACGATCGTGCGCGAATATGCGTTTGACGCAGTGAATCATGCGCTGGTGGAGATCTGGAACTTCGGGATCGGGGAGGGAGTGTACGGCGGCCAGATGGGAGAGGCCGTGCGGCTGCCGAACGGCAACACGCTGCACAATTACGGGGAGCTGGCCCGACTGCGCGAGGCGACCCCCGACAAAGTGGTGGTCTGGGACATCGAGTGGGACAGCTACGCCATCGGGCGCTCGATGCCGGTGGCGGATCTCTACGCCCTGGCCCCGTGAGGCCGACCCTGGGTGAGGCTTGACGGGACGCCCCTAAAACTGCTATCCAGGGCGGCCCGCTGCGCTCGACCTCGCGGCGCCCAGGAGTTCCGATGACCCGCTGGCTTCGCCTCGCGCCGCTGTTTGCCACCCTCGCCTGCGCGGGCGGAGAGCCGGGTCCGAAGGCCGACGCGGTGGCTCCTGAGCCGGTTCCCGAATCGAACACGATCCTCCTCGGCGAATACGGCTCGCTCACCGGCGCCGAGGCCACCTTCGGCCAGTCCACGGACAACGGCGTGAAGCTCGCGTTGAAAGAGATCAACGCGGCCGGCGGGGTGGGCGGCAAGCAGCTCGAGGTGAAGGTCTACGACGACCAGGGAAAGAGCCAGGAGGCGGGCTCGGCAGTCAGCCGGCTCATCACCGAGGACAAGGTGGTCGCGATCCTCGGCGAAGTGGCTTCGTCGTTGTCGATGGCCGGCGGGCGGGTGGCGCAGCAGTATGGCGTCCCGATGATCTCCCCTTCGAGCACCAACGCGCAGGTCACCGCGATCGGCGACATGGTGTTCCGAGTTTGCTTCATCGACGGCTTCCAGGGCTATGTCGTCGCGAAGTTCGCGCGCGACGACCTGAAGGTCGCCACCGCGGCGATCCTGTACGACCAGTCCTCGGCGTATTCGAAGGGCCTGAAGGATGACTTCACCCGCGAGTTCACCGGCATGGGCGGAAAGATCGTCTCTGAACAGGCGTATGACGCCGGAAACCAGGACTTTTCCGCGGTCCTCACCACGATTCGCGGCGTCGCCCCGGACGCCATCTTCATCCCTGGCTACTACACGGACGTCGGAAACATCGCGCTCCAAGCGCGAAAACTCGGCGTAAAGTCGGTTTTCCTCGGCGGCGACGGCTGGGACAGCAGCAAGCTGGCCGAGATCGGCGGCGAAGCCATTGAGGGCGCGTACTACAGCAACCACTACGCCCCTGAGGAGACCCGGCCCGAAGTCCAGGCGTTTGTCCAGGCCTATCAGAAGGAGTACGGGGCCGTTCCCGACGGCCTCGCCGCCCTCGGTTACGACGCGGCCCGGGTCGTCGCCGACGCCATCAAGCGATCGCCCTCGCTCGGCGGAAAGGACCTCGCCGCCGCGCTGGCCGCCACGCGCAACTTTGCCGGTGTTACCGGTAACATCACGATTGATGGAAATCGCGACGCGCAGAAGCCCGCGGTGGTCGTCCAGATGAAGGGTGGCAAGCCCACGTGGGTCACGACGATCCTTCCCCCGGGCATGGCAGCCGACGCCGCCCCCCCGGCGGTCGCACCGGACGCCCCGGTCGCACCGGCCGCACCGGCCGCACCGGCCGCACCGGCCCCACCGCCCGCCGCCCCCGCCGCGCACTGAGCCCTGGTGGCCGATCCGGCGATCACCAAGCTGCTGCAGACCACCATGGACGCTATGGCGGTCGGCAGCCTGTATGCCCTGATCGCGCTCGGCTACACGATGGTGTACGGGATCCTCAGGTTCATCAACTTCGCGCACTCCGACATCTTCATGTTGGGGGCCTGGGTGAGCTTCGTGCTCGCTCGGGCGCTGGGCTGGGCCGCTCCGGGCGCCGTCGCGCCGGTCTGGGCTGGTCCCTTCGCGATCGTGTTCGTCATGGTGACCTGCGGGGCGCTCGGGTTCACGATCGAGCGCCTCGCCTACCGCCCCCTCCGGTCCGCGCCGCGGATCAACGTGCTGATCACCGCCATCGGGGTGAGCTTGCTCCTCGAGAACGTCGGGCAGCTGCCCGCCGCGTTCGGAACGCAGCCCCAGCGCATGCCGACCCTGCTGCCCGATGTCGCGCTCGCCGAGGTGGGTGGGGTGATCCTCCGCTCGGTCGACCTGACGGTCATCGGCGTGGCCGTCGTGCTCATGCTCGTGCTCGAATGGGTGATCTACAACACGAAGCTGGGCCTCGCGATGCGCGCGGTGTCGACCGACACCCGGGTCGCCGCGCTGATGGGGATCCCGGTCGATCGCGTCATCTCCACCACATTCGTGATCGGGAGCTCGCTCGCCGCCGCGGCCGGGTTTCTCGCCGCGATGAAGTACCCCGGCCTCAACCAACCCGCGCACTCGACGTGGGTCCTGCTCGGGCTCAAGGCCTTCGTCGCCGCCGTCATCGGGGGGATCGGCAACCTGCGCGGCGCCGTCGCCGGCGGATTGCTCATCGGCGTCGTCGAGCTCTTTGGCGCCGCCTACCTCTCCCCGCACCTGCGCGACGTCTACGTCTTCAGCCTGCTGATCGCCGTCCTCCTCTTTCGCCCCGCCGGCCTGCTCGGCCAGGCGACCGTGGAGAAGGTTTGAGTACCGCCGATCCGCTCGCACTGCGGTCTCACGCGCTGCGGGCCCCGGTCGGGTTGGCGGCTCTCCGGTCGCTCGGGCCGTGGGCGGCGGTGTTCGCCATCGCGTTCGTCCTGGAACGGCTGATCGGGCCGTATCTCCCCGGCTACTACGCGAAAGTCCTCACCGACGTCGGCATCGCGATCGTCCTCGGCGTCAGCCTCAACCTGGTCAACGGTTTCACCGGGCAGTTCTCCATCGGACACGCCGGCTTCATGGCGGTCGGCGGCTACGTCGCCGGCACGGTCACCTACTACGGCCACCACCTGCTGTGGGGCGGCATCGCGAAGCAAGGGGGCTTCCTGGGCGCGTCGGAGTGGCTGTTCGTCGCTGGCGCCCTCGCCGGGGGGATCGCCGCCGGGCTGGCCGGCTACCTGGTCGGTCTGCCGAGTCTTCGCCTTCGTGGCGACTATCTCGCCATCGTGACCTTGGGGTTCGGCGAGATCCTGCGCGTGATCATCCAACGCACCGACGACGTCCTGTTCGTGCCGAAGGACATCGAGGCGGCTTCCTTCACGACGCTCGCCACGAGCGTCGGCGGCGCGCTCGGTTTCACCGGGATCCCGTTTCTCACCAACCTCTTCTGGGTCGCCGTCGCGGTGGGGGCGGTGCTCGTCCTGTCGTATCGGCTCAAGCACTCCGACGAAGGACGTGGGTTCCTCGCCATCCGGGAAGACGAGGTGGCGGCCGAAGCGATGGGCGTGCCGACGACGCGCCTGAAGGTGAGAGCTTTCGTCTACGCGGCGTTTTTCGCCGGCATCGCCGGGGCACTCTTCGCGCATGAGGTCGGAACGACCCTGAACCCCCGCGAGCTCGGATTTCAAAAGAGCTTCGAGATCGTCATCATGGTCGTGCTCGGCGGGATGGGCAGCATCTCCGGCACCACCCTCGCGGCGATCGTGCTCACGGTGCTTCCCGAGCTCCTCCGAGAGTTCGCGCAGTATCGGATGATCGCCTACGCGCTCCTGCTCATCGGCATGATGCTCCTGCGCCCGCAGGGCCTGTTCGGCATCCACGAGATCTGGGACCTGTCGTTCCGCCGCAAGAAGGCCGCACCGTGAGCGGAATCCTCGAAGTCGACCGCGTCTCGATCGCTTTCGGTGGACTGAAGGCGGTGTCCGACTTCCACCTGTCGCTGCCCAAAGGGGCGCTCCACGGGCTGATCGGGCCGAACGGCGCGGGCAAGACCACGCTCTTCAACATGCTGACGGGCGTGTACAAGCCCGACCAAGGAACCGTTGCGCTCGAAGGGCGCCGCATCGACGGGTGGGCCCCCCATCGGATCGCGGCAGCCGGCCTCGCCCGCACCTTTCAGAACATCCGGCTGTTCAAGGAACTCACCGTACTCGACAACGTGCGGGTGGCGACGCACGCTCGCACCCGGGTGACGGTGGTGGGTGCATTGCTTCGATCGCTCGCCTGGACCGGCGAGGAGGCCGCCGTCACCGAGAGCGCCGAACAGCTCCTCGGTCTGTTCGACTTGGCCAGCCGCGCACACGAGCAGGCTGGAAACCTACCCTATGGCGATCAACGCCGTCTGGAGATCGCGCGAGCCCTGGCACTCCGACCGTCGGTGTTGCTCCTCGACGAGCCCGCCGCCGGAATGAACCCGCAGGAGAAGATCGAACTCCGCCGCCTCATCCAACGCGTCCGTGACGAGTTCGGCCTCACGGTGCTGCTGATCGAGCACGATATGGGACTCGTGATGGACATCTGCGAGAACATCACCGTACTCGACCACGGCGTGGTGATCGCAGTGGGAACGCCGCACGAAGTCCAGCGCGACCCGGCCGTCGTCGAAGCCTACCTCGGCACGGGGCACTGATGGCCCTGCTCGAAATCAAGGACGTGCGCGTCTCCTACGGCCCGGTGAGCGCACTGCAGGGGGTGAGCCTCGCGGTGGAGGCGGGCCAGGTCGTCACGCTCATCGGCAGCAACGGCGCCGGCAAGTCCACGACGCTCCGCGCGATCTCCGGCATGGTGCGGGTCACCTCCGGGACCGTGACGTTCGACGGGAAGAACATCACCAACCTGCCCCCGCACGAGATCGTTCGCCTCGGGATCGCCCATGCGCCCGAGGGCCGCGGCATCTTCGCGAACCTCACGGTCGACGAGAACCTGGAAGTCGGGGCCTTCGTGCGAAGCGACCGCGCCGGAATCGCCCAGGACCGCGAGCGGGCGTTCACCCTCTTCCCCCGGCTCAAAGAGCGCCAGCGCCAGATCGCCGGCACCCTCTCCGGCGGAGAGCAGCAGATGCTGGCGATCGCCCGCGCGCTTCAATCGCGGCCACGCCTGCTCCTGCTCGACGAGCCCTCGCTCGGGCTGGCCCCCCAGGTGGTCTCCACGATCTTCCAGATCATTCGGGAGATCAACAGCACCGGAACCACGATCCTGCTCGTGGAGCAGAACGCGACGATGGCGCTGCGCGCCGCCCACCGCGGCTATGTGCTCGAGGTCGGCAACATCGTCCTCGCCGACGACGCCAAAGTGCTCGCCGAAAGCGACGAAGTACGGAAAGCGTACCTCGGAATCGGCTAGCGGAAAAGCAGCGAGACGAGGCAACCCCGAAGGGGTGACCTCGTCTGCCGAAAACCAAGGCGAGGTGCGCCAAAGCGCACCCCGAGTGGAAGGCTAGTGAGCCTTGCCGCCCTTTCCGCCCTTGCCTTCGCCGCCCTTGCCAGCCTTGCCTTCCTCGGCGGGCGCATCGGTCGCCGGCGCCGCGGGGGTGCCTGCAGCCGCGTCCGTGGCCGCCGGCTCAGCGGTCTCACCACCGCAGGCCACGCCAAACCAAGCTACCAACGAGCCGAAACCAACGATCATCATCTTGCGCATTGAGCCACCTCTTGTTGCGCCGGGCCTGTCGGATCCCGGCTGGCAGTGCAGCATACTGCAGTCGACCGATTTCGGCGAGGGCAGACGCCACTCAGTCGGCGACGACCCCAAACCTGAGGCCGCGGTCCGAGACGGTCAACTGGGCGCGACGGGAGGCGGCAAGCACGCGATCGAGGATCGCGACCCCGGCCAGGAGATAGTCGGCCCGGTCTGGCGCGGCGGGCACCGCGTCGCGCCGGGCGGCCCCCCCCAGTGGCAGCAGGCGATCGCCGACCTTCGCGAGGTCGAGGCGCGTCAGGCGGGTGCCGTGCAGGCGCTCCCCGTCGTAGGTCGGTAGGCCGAGGGCGACGCTCGCGAGGGTGGTCACCGTGCCAGCCACCCCGATCACGGCACGCGGCAGCGGGTTCAGCTTCACGCGAGCGACCTCGCCCTCGACGTGGCCGCGGAGCCGAGCGAGGGCCACCGGATCGAAGGGCGCCGGCCCCGGCACGCCGAGAAAGGCCTCGGTGAGACGCACGGAGCCGATCTCGAGGGAAACCCGCTGGTAGACCCGATCCCCCTCTCCGAGCACGACCTCGGTACTTCCCCCCCCGATGTCGACCACCAGCAGCGGCCCCTCGGGGATCGGGAGATCGCGCATCGCGCCCTTCCAGGTGAGCCGCGCCTCGTCGTCGCCGGACACGATCTGCACCCGCAGCCCGAGATCGCGCTGGAGGCGACCCGTCCAGGTCTGGGCGTTCAGCGCCCGCCGGGCCGCGCTGGTCGCCACCGCTCGCACCGCCCAGGTCTCCACCCCGAGCCGGGAGGCGGTGAGCAGAAAGTCGCGGAGACAGGCTTCCGCGGCCTCCATGCGATCGGTCGCCAACAGGCCCCGGTCCCCGAGCCCTCGGCCGAGCCCGATGACCCGGGCCTCGTCGTGCAACACGCGGCCGTCGTCGGCGACCACGAGCAACAGGATCGTGTTGCTGCCGATGTCGATCGCCGCCCGGGGCATCAGCGACCGGCGGGCGCGAACGCGGGCTGGAACCAGCCGCCACTGCTGGTGATCTTCGCCTGGTGGCGGCCGTCGGCGGTCGCGAGCCACAGCTCGCTCCGCCCGGTGCGGGTGGAGCTGAAGACCAGGTAGCGCCCGTCGGGCGACCACGACGGGTCCTCATTGTCGCCGCGTCCCTCGGTCACCCGGTAGACGCCGCTTCCGTCGCGGTTGACCACGTAGACGTCGAAGCCGCCCTCGACCCGACCGACAAACGCGATTTTCGTGCCATCGGGCGAGAAGACCGGGTCGGTGTTGAACAGGCCATCGAAGGTGATCCGGGTCACCGCCTGGCTCGCGAGCTCGAGCAGGTAGATGTGGCTACCCCCCGATCGCTCGCTGGCGAAGGCCACGGTCTGCCCGTCCGGAGAAAAGTTTGGGGAAACGTCGATTCCCCCGCCGTCGGTGAGCCGACGGATCTCCGCCCCCGTGGAGGCGTCGAGCAGGTAGAGATCGCTGTCCCCCTGTGGGCCGCTGCGCGCCATGCACACCGTCTTGCCATCGGGCGAGAACGCCGGGGAGATGTTCACGCCCTTGCGGTTGGACAGCACGGCGACGCGACCCGTCGACAGCTCCTTGCTGTACAGGTCGGGCTGGCCCTTCCGGTACGAGGTCCAGCCGATCGCGCGCCCGTCCGGAGCCCACGCCGGCGACAGGTTGACCGAACCGTTCTTCGTCACCGGCGCGACACCCTTGCCGTCGAGGTCGAGGAGGTAGATCTCCTTCGTCCCCGACTGGGCGCCCACCGCGACGAGCCGCGACCCGAACACGCCCGGTTGCCCGGTCACGGCGAGCAGCACCGCGTTGGCGATCGCGTGGGCCTGGTAGCGGGCCTGCCCGGGCGCCGCGCGGAAACGGCGCGCCAGGATCCGGTTCGCCCCCGAGGCGTCATAGACGTAGGCGTCGGCGCAGACCTGCCCCTCACACATCACGAGCCGAGTCTTGAGGAGGACCGACACCCGAAGGATCCGCCAGTCGGCGAAGTCGAACGTGCCGGGCTCGACCCCTTTCCCGCTTTCGATGTAGGCCTTGGGGTCGACCATCGAGAAGAACCCGGACATCTCCAGGTCTCTCCACACCGTCTCCCACAGCTCGTCGGCCCCCGGAACCTCCCCGGTCGGAAGCTGCGGCTTCGGCATCGCCAGCGGCACGTCGGCCGACCCGGGGACGGTGACGACGATCTGGGCACTCGCCGGGAGCGAGAGAAACAAAGCGAACAGGAGGAAGAGAAAACGGGTCATGGACCACCGGATCAGCGAGGCGGGGTGAACTGGATCGTGTAGCCGCCTTTGACGAGACCGCGGTACTTCTCGGGGGGCAGCGGAATGGTCGGCACCTCTTCGACCGCGAGCTCAGCGGCCCGATCGTAGGCCTCGTTCCCAGACGCTCGTTTCATGCGCCACTCCTTCACCGCGCCGGTCTCCGGGTCGACCACCAGGTAGATATCCGCTCGGATCCCGGGGTTGCTCTGCCCGATACCCGGGAGTGGCCGGAAGTGTTTCATGAAGAGCTGGATCAGCGAGCTGATGTACCGGGCGTACTCCGGGTCGGCCGGGTCGCCCTGCGCGCCCGTGTTGAGCGCAAAATCAGCGTTGCTGTTGGGATCGCTCGCATCCTGATCGTACTCGCCGGTCGCCGCGCTGAGGTCTTGGAGCAATCGCTCCCGCTCCATCTCGGCGAGCAACTCCTCGCGCCGAAGATCGGCGTTCGGATCGCCCTTGGGCTGTGGCGTCTCCTGGTCGAAGGCCAAGTCGGACTGCCGAACCGGCGCCTCCTCGGGCGACACCTGCGCGGGCGCCACGTCGCCGGCCTCCCGGGGCGCGCGCATGGCGCGATCCGGAAGGGCACTCTTGCTCCTCGGGAGGACCACCATCGAGACTTCGATGGCTTGATCGGGATCGATCATCGGCCCGGGGGGGAAGAGCCAACCCGACAGCCAGTGGAAGACCACCGCGGTCCCGACGAGCACCACATGGCCGAAGAACGAAGCCGCTACGGCCGGCGCCAAGCCCAGCCACGCCCGGAGGCTGTCAGACCCGACCGTCGCACTCATGGGCCAACCCCGGGATCAAACACGAACCCGAGCCGCGGCATTCCGGCCTTCTTGGCAGCGGAGAGGACCCAGGCCACCTCGCCGTAGGGCACCTCCCGATCGGCCTTCAGAAAAACCGGCGCATCGGGATTCGCCTCGGCGATCGCGCGGAGCTTGGCGGGGAGGTCGGCCTTGGGCGTCTCCGTGTCGTTCAGGAAGAACTTGAGGTCTTTGTCGATGCCGAGCACGAGCTGATCCTCGACGGCGTCGAGCGGCGGCGCCTGCTCCTTCGGAAGATCCACATCGATACCGGAATTATTCATCATGGGCGCAGTGATCATGAAGATGATCAACAGCACCAGCATCACGTCGACCAGGGGCGTCACGTTGATCTCGGCGACGGGCTGCCCGCGGCCGTGGCCACCGCTCATGCCCATCGGCGGCTCACTTCAGCTGCCGCTTGACGATGTTGAGGAAGTCCGACGAGAAATTCTCCATCTCGACGCTCAGCACGCGGATGTGGTTGCTGTAGTAGTTGTACGCTGCCACAGCGGGAATGGCGGCCGCCAGACCCACCGCCGTGGCGATGAGGGCCTGGGCAATGTCGGGCCCCACGACCTGGATGGTGGCCTGTCCGCTCGTTCCGAGCTTTTGGAAGGCCCGGAGAATTCCCCAGACCGTGCCGAACAACCCGATGAACGGGGCGGTGGAGCCAGTGGTGGCCAGCACCGTGACCCAGCGCTCGAGGCTCGTCGACTCCACCGCGGTGGCGCGGCGCAGGGTGCGCGACAGGTTTTCCACCGCGTCGCCCGAGTCCATCACCTTGCCGTCCTTCCCCGGTGCAGTGACCTTGCCGAGCTCCTGATAGCCAGCCCGGAAAACCTCGGCGACGGGCGACGATCGCAGGTTCACCGACTTCTCGTACACGAGATCGAGTCGCTTGGCGGACCAGAACAAGTCGAGAAACCGGCTGCTGGCCCACGAGGCGCGGGTCAGGCGCACGAATTTCTGCAGGATAATCGCCCAACAAGCCATGCTCATCGCGATCAAGCCCAGCAACACGAGCTGAACGATGAGGTCCGCTTCCAGCAGCAGCATCAGGATCGACTCATTGTCGTTCGCCTGGGTCGAGGCCCAGTACACGTCGATCGTGGGGTCCACTGGACCTCCGGGGGGGCGGGCGGGCGGGCGGCGGGAAGGTACGGCGCCCCTGTGTAACCGGGCGCTCCCCTTGCCGCTAGGCCTCCTCGCGCGCGGCGCAGATCGCCGCGAGCCACACTTCCCCGGTGTGGTCAGCGAGCAAGGCCCGGGCGCAGGCTTCACCGGTCGCCCCGGTCGTCACGACGTCGTCGACCAACAGGACGCGGCCGGGGGCCGGCATCCGCGTCCCGATTCGCCGGGCGAGGTTCTCGCGACGGGCGACCGCCCCGAGGCTGGCCTGCTTCCGGCCCGGTGAAATCGCGAGCGCGTCGAGGAGCGGCGCCTCGAGCCGGCGGGAGACCGCGGCCGCGAGGAGGTGGGGAAACGAGAAACCTCGCCGCATTCGACGGGTCCAAGGGGTGGGCACCGGGACGACCGCATCCACCCGACCGATGCCCGACAGGGCGCTCGCCAGGCGCTCGGACAAGGCCACCGCCACGCCGCGATCGGGTCGGTACTTCGCGCGACGCAGCGCGGCGCCGAGCGGGGCGTCGTAGCCAGACAGCACCCACAAGGCCGAGGTCCCGGCCGGTCCCGGCATCCGGTGCGGTACCGTCGGTGCGCAGCGATCGCACACGAGCCCGCCCAGCCACGCACCACAGCCCGCGCAGCGAGAAGGCCAGATCACATCGAGCATGTGCGCCTCGCGTCCCTTCCTGCCTCGGCTCCCGCGGCCTCGCGAGGAAATCCCTGGGGGGTCACTCGCCGGGCCCGACGCGACGCATCCCGAGGCGTCGGTTACGTCGGCCGCCCCTTCGTGAGGTCCCCATGCGCGCTCCCCTTTGCGTCGCCGTGACTGGTGCGGCAGGCAACATCGGCTACTCCCTCCTCTGGCGCATCGCGTCCGGCGACTGTTTCGGGCCCGATCAGCCGGTGGTCCTCCAACTCCTCGAGGTCACCCCTGCGCTGGAACGATTGGCCGGCACCGTGATGGAGCTCGAGGACTCGGCCCTCCCGCTCGTCCGCGGCATCGTGGCGACCGACGATCCGAAGGTGGCATTCAACAACGCGAACGCGGTCTTTCTGGTCGGGAGCCGCCCCCGAACCAAAGACATGAACCGCAGCGACCTGTTGATGGCCAATGGACCGATCTTCGTAGGCCAGGGCCGCGCGATCAACGACCACGCCGCGGCGGACGTGAAGGTGTTGACCGTCGGCAACCCGTGCAACTGCAACGCCATGATCGCGCAGCGCAACGCCCCGGATCGGCGCCCCGAGCAGTTCACCGCGATGACCCGACTCGACCAGAACCGGGCGGTCGCCCAGGTCGCGAAGCAGGCCGGGGCGGCGGTCGCCGACATCGAGAACGTCTTCGTGTGGGGCAACCACTCCGACAAGATGTACCCCGACGTCTCGGTCGCGAAGATCGGCGGCAAGCCGGCTCAGCTCGACGAGACCTGGTTGAAGGGCGACTTCCTGACGACGGTGGCGACGCGCGGCAAGGCGATCATCGTCGCCCGGGGCGCCTCGTCCGCGGCGAGCGCAGCGTCGGCTGCGGTGGACCACATGCGCGACTGGCACCTCGGCACCAACGGGCGGATCACCTCGATCGCGCTGCCCTCCCAGGGCTGGTATGGCGTGCCGAAAGGGCTGATGTTCAGCTACCCGTGCACGGTCAGCGGTGGGGCCATTCGGGTGATCGACGACCTCCCGGTGAGCGACTACGCCCAGACCAAGATCCAGGCGAACATCGCGGACCTCGAGGAAGAGCGCACCGCGGTCGCGTCACTTCTCGGCTAGCGCCGCGAAGGTCGCCAGGGCCTGGCCGATCCCGTCGTCGTCGACATCGAGGTGGGTCACGAGGCGCAGGCGTCGCGGCCCGGTCGCGAAGCACCGCACGCCTCGGGCGGCGAGCGCATCGAGCATGGCGGGCGCGTCGTCGACATCCACGAAAACCAGGTTGGTCGAGGGCTCTGTCGCTGCGAACCCGAGCTCCCGCAGGCCCGCCGCCAACCGCGCGGCCCGTGCGTGGTCCTGGGCCAGCCGCTCGACGTGGTGCTCGAGCGCGAAGATCGCCCCAGCGGCCAGGATCCCCACCTGCCGCATGCCACCGCCGAGGCGCTTGCGCACCCGCCTTGCGAGCGCGATGGCGTCGCGGCTCCCGCACAGCACCGAGCCGACCGGCGCGCCCAGGCCTTTCGAGAAGCAGAAGCCCACCGTATCAAAGCCCCGGGCCCGCCGCTCCAGGCCGATCCCCGACGCCACGACCGCATTCCAGGCCCGCGCCCCGTCGAGGTGGGTGCTGAGCCCGTGCGCATGCGCCGTGGTGGTCAAGGCATCGAGCACCTCGATCGGATGCACCGTTCCACCCCCCCGATTCGAGGTGTCCTCCACGCACAGCAGCCGGGCGGGCGCCACGTGGTCGTCCGCTCCGCGCAACGCGTCGGGGATCGCCGACGCGTCGAGGATCCCGGCGGCTCCAGCGAGCGGGCGGATCTGCACGCCGGCGTACGCGGCCGCTCCCCCGGATTCGTAGTTGAACGGGTGGGCGTCCTGGTGCATCAGCACCTCGTCGCCCGGCCGGGTGTGCACCGAGATCGCGAGGAGGTTCGCCATCGAGCCGCTCGCCACGAAGAGGGCCGCTTCCTTCCCGGCGCGCTCGGCAGACATCGCCTCCAGGCGAAGAACGGTCGGGTCTTCGCCAAAGACATCGTCCCCCACCTCGGCGTCCGCCATCGCTCGCCGCATCGCCGCGCTGGGCCGCGTCACCGTATCGGATCGCAGGTCGACCAAGTTGCCCCCCCGGGGCCGGCTAACCCGAACCGCCGCGGATCACCCAGGGCGTCGCTCGACCAGCCCCGGTGCATACTCGGGAGGCGCCTCGATCCCGCACAGCTCGAGCACCGTGGTGCCGACCGACGCGATGCCGAGCCGACCGGCCGTCCCCCGGGCCCGCAACCCACCCGCGGGCTCCCACGCCCAGAACGGGACCGGATTGAGGGTATGGCTGGTTTTCGCCACCGGCGCGCCGTCGTCGCCCACCATCACGGCACCGCGCTTGTCCCGCATCCACATCTCGTCGGCGTTGCCGTGATCGGCGGTGACCAGCAGCACGCCCTCGGTGCGTCGGATCCCCTCGATCAGCCGACCGATCTGAACGTCGACCGCTTCGATCGCCAGGATCGCGGCGTCGAGCCGACCGGTGTGGCCGACCATGTCCCCGTTGGCGAAGTTCAGGCGCACATGATCGGCGCCGCCCAGGCCGTCGAGCACGGCGTCGGCGATCTCGGCGCACTTCATCCACGGCCGCTCGAAGAACGGCCGCGAATCCGACGGCACTTCCACGTACCGCTCGAGGCGCTCGTCGACGCGTCCGCTGCGGTTGCCATTGAAAAAGTAGGTGACATGGCCGAACTTCTGCGTCTCCGAGCAGACGAGGCTCCGCACCCCGGCAGCCGCCAGGTACTCGCCCACCGTCCGATCGATCGCGGGCGGAGCCACCAGGTAATTTCGCGGGAGCATCAGATCGCCGTCGTACTGCATCATCCCCGCAAAGAACACGCCAGGCAGCCGTTGCTCGAAGAGCTGGGAGATCTCGATCGCGCGGTCGCCTCGGAAGTTGAACAAGAGCACGCTGTCACCCTCGACGATCCGACCGACCGGACCGTCGGCGTCGACGATCACGAACGGCGGCAGCGCCTGATCGTCCATCCCCGGGTTCTCGGCGTAGGTGGCAATGACGGCCTCGCTCGCTGCCGCGAACGGCCGGCCCTCGCCCTCCACGTGACAGCGCCAGCCGCGCTCGACCATCGGCCAGTCGGCCCCGTAGCGGTCCATGGTCGCAACCATCCGACCCGCGCCCGAGGCGATCCGGAAGTCACGCCCGTCGCGACTCCATTGCGAGAGCCGCTCCTCGAGCGGGCGCAGGAATTCGAGCGCCGACCGCGGCGCCACATCGCGCCCGTCGGTGAGCGCATGCACGCGCAGGCGCCGAACCCCGTCGTGCGCGGCCCGATCCACGAGGGCGAACAGGTGGGTGAGGTTGCTGTGGACGTTTCCGTTCGACACCAGGCCGAGCAGGTGAACCGTTCGGCCGCCGACCAGGCCGCGCCAGACCGGCGACTGCCAAGCCGAACCGCTCGCGATCGCCTCGTCGACGAGCTTCGCCCCCTGATCGAACACCCGCCCAGCCCCCATGGCGTTGTGCCCGACCTCGGAATTGCCCATGTCGTCATCGGACGGGAGGCCCACCGCCGTGCCGTGGGCCGACAGGATGGTGCCGACCGCGTGCTTCCGCAGCCAGTCCAAGTGAGGCGTCCGCGCCTGCGCGACCGCGTCGTCCGGCCCGCCGCTGCCGATCCCGACGCCGTCGAGAATACACAGCATCACCGGTCCCTTTGGTCGCCTCGACGTCATCTTTGCTCCCCGGGAGACCCCTACCGTATCGCGATCGCATGGGGTATGCGGCGCCGATGTTCTGGCTCCAGGGGTGCGGTGCGGTCCCCGAAGTGGTGCTTGTCGAGCCGACCGAGGTGTTGGCCGGGGAGACCGTGCGGGTCGTGGGTCAGCGCCTCGGCGCGGTCGGGCTCCGCTTGGGCTCGGTGGCGCTTCGGACCGAAGATCGCGGTCCCACCAGCGTACTCGGACGGGTCCCCGACAGCGCCCCACCGGGCCACTTCCGGCTCGACGTCCTCGACCGGAGCGGCGCCCACCCGACTGAGCTAAGCGTCACCGTGATCTCCGATCGGCCCTGCGCGGCCGAGTTTCGAAGCAACACCAAGCTCTCGGTCGCGCGCCAGGCGGTGGTGCTGGACCGGTTCTGGCCCGACGGCCGACGGCAGCGCTGGACCCTCGAAGGCGCCGATCTCGCGCGGATCGAAGTCGAATCGACGCCGGGGTGTTCCGCGATCTTCCTGCGCCGAAAGGCAGGGGGTCGGCTACTCTATGACGACGACGCGACGGAGGATCTCGTAGAGCGCGCGTACACCGTCGCGGAGATGCTCAACCTGCCCGTCTTGGTGGCCGCGGCTCCCTAGACGCCCGCTCGGAGGCCTCATGTTCTCGTTTTTCCGGAAGCCAGCCGTTCTCCCGAGCCGGCAGGACGCCCTCCCCGGGCGCAACACCCCGATGCCGGTTCCCACCCGCCACGCCGTCAGCGGCGCGGCGCTCCAGGGCCCCTGGCCGGCGGGTGCCCGGGTCGCGTACTTCGGCCTCGGCTGCTTCTGGGGCGCCGAGCGCAAATTCTGGCAGATCCCCGGCGTGATCTCCACGGCAGTGGGCTACCAAGGCGGCTTCACCCCGAACCCCACCTACGAGGAGACGTGCACCGGACAGACCGGCCACACCGAGGTCGTGCAGGTGGTCTACGATCCGAGCCAGATCGCCTACGAAGCGCTGCCCCGCACGTTCTGGGAGACGCACGACCCCACCCAGGGGATGCGGCAAGGAAACGACCACGGCACCACCTACCGCTCGGCGATCTACACGACCGAGGCGGATCAGCTCGCCGCGGCGGCGGCCTCGCGCGAGGACTACCAGAAGGCGTTGTCGGCCTCCGGTCACGCCGGGATCACCACGGAGATCGCTCCGGCCGGGGCGTTCTACTTTGCCGAGGCCTATCACCAACAGTACCTGGCAAAGAACCCCGACGGCTACTGTGGTCTCGGTGGAACCGGGGTTTCCTGCCCGATCGGGGTCGATCTCAAAAGCTGAAGTGTGCGAGGACTCGGCTCCCGAAGACACGGGAGAACGCCGGAAGTCTTGTCCACCTCTTGTACAGTGGACGGATGATGCGGTCGGGAGGTAGTCGTGGGCGACGGTGATCGGGGCTTCGAGCTTCTGAAGACGGCGATGCTCATCGACTTCGAGGTCATCGAGACCGAGGTCGGCGACCTCGCGCCCGAGGCTCGATGAAGGCGGTGCTCCAGTTCACCGAGCCCGAGGACGTCGAGTGGGGCGGGCTCGCGTTCCTCTTCACGATCGCCGCCATCTCGTTCAACGAGGCCCGGCCAGCAGGGCACTCCGACACCGCCTCCTGTTCATCTTCGAGCACGGTGTCTCGGGTGAGGCCAGCCAGCGACGCCCCCAACTCCGTCGTCACGAGGGCGTCGTTCGCCAGCTGTTGCCGGGGCTCAGAAACCGCTGGGAAATGGTGGAGACCGCGATCACCCCCATCGAGTGCGGTGAACAGTGGCCACCGTCTTTTTTCGACGGTGGCCACGCCGATCACCAG
>CANLGQ010000043.1 GCA_947490265.1 Pseudomonadota bacterium
AGGAAATCGCCTGGGACGGCCTCCACCGCGTTCGCCGTGAACGAGGTGAGCACGGTCGTTCCCGTCACGCGCACCGAGCCGGTGACGGTCCGGAGGAGGGGCAGGTCGATCGTCTCGCTGCTTCCTCCCGAGATCGCGATGTCGCCGTCGACCTCGCACAAGCAGTCCACGACCACAGGGCCCGGGGCGGTGATGCTCAGATCGCCCCCCACCGCGTTCCCCGCCGCGCAAAAGCTGTCGATCGCCGTCTGCGAATCGATCACCAAGTCGCCGGGCACGACCGTCACCAGGTCGCACGGGTCGATCGGCTCCGGTTCGCCCTCGAACGCTCCGCACGCGATCCACTCCGCGAGCAACGCCTTGTCGGCATCGTCGATCCCCCCACCCGGAGGCATCCGCCTGGGTACGGCCTCGAGACTCGGATCGGTCTGCGGCACCATCAGGCCGATCGCCGGAAGTCGCGACACCGTCTCGGCGTATTCGTCGAAATTCACTCCTTCTGGAGCGTCCTTTCGCATGTCGCCGATCACCGTCGCAGAGTGGCACGGCGTGCACCAAGTCACGAAGAAGGGTCCCGCCCAGTTTTCCCAGGTGAGCTCACTGTTTTCACAGTCGGCAACCACCGGTTCGGCGGTGTCGGTCGGCGTGGAGCGGTCGCCCGGGGACGCGTCGCCGGTGCAGCCGAGCAGGGCGACCCCCAGGAGCGACCTCACGCGTGGAAGCCGGTGAACGGGGTCACGTCGGGGAGCCACGCCTCGGAATCGATCCCCATGCCGGCCAGGATCCCCGCCACCAGGTTGTCGTACTTCAGGAGGTCGGGCCCGGCCTCCCCGGTGGCGAGATCGACGGGCAGCGAGGCCAGGGAACAGTCGTACGCGCCGTACTTTCGGCCACCCGCCACCCCGCCTCCGATCGCCAGGACGGTGGCATGCGGCCAATGGTCCTTGCCGTCCTCCGCGTTCCGCTTCGGGGTGCGGGTCATCTCGGAGACCACCACCACCATCGTCGAGTCGACCAGGTCGTAGGCTTCGAGCCCGTCCATCAGCAGGGACAACCCGTAGAACAGGCCGTTATAATGCCCATGCTGAGCGGGCATGCCCGAATGGGTGTCGAAGGGCTGCCGACCGTCGATCAGCACTGAGGTGCAGAGGTTGCCGTGCAACAACTCCGCGGCGAGCGCCGCACTCGAGGGGAGCGACGGGTTCCTCCCGACCTCGAGGGTGGTCAGGATCTCTGCCGCCTCTCCCCGGAACCGGGCGGCGCGATCGAGCGAGGCGACGAGGTCGGCGACGTGCACCGCGTTGGTGCCCTGGCCGCGGCCCTCCAGCAGCCGAAACCGGTCGGTTCGCGCGCGGGTATAGGCCTGAATCGCCGCCTTGTCGGGATCGGGCGCCAGGTACAACGGGTAGGCAATCCCCAGGTCGACGTAGCTTCCGGGTGGCACATAGGTCGGGACGGCGTCGGTGAGGTTGCGGATCTGCGCCTTGTACCCGAGCTGACCCGACGACGAGGCCAAGGGCCCCGTGAAGCTGTAGCCCGAGATGTCGATGTATCCGAGGGGCATCGCGTTCCCGTAGGTCGACCCGACAATCGCCCCGAAGTCGGCGTTTCGGGTGTCGGCGGTGCCGGTCAGCATCCGGATGGTCGCCGGCTCGTGGGCGATCGAGCCGGTCCACACCCCGTTGATGATCGCGGTCCGCGACATCCACTTTTCGAAGAAAGCGGTCACGTTCGGCCGCTTACTCTTCGATTCATCGGTCGGGTGGACGTAGTCGTTGCACTGGATCTCGACGCCGCCGATCGTCTTGACGTACTCCTCATCATTGGGGTCGGCGCTGAGGTCGAGATCGGGCCCGTCGACGCACGCGTCGGTGGAGCGGGGTTCGAAGCAGAAGGTGGGATCCCAGCCTCCGCCCGCCCGCACGATGACGAGGCGGGTGGGCTTGGGAGGGGTGCTCCGGGCGCGTCCGGGGATCGCGCCCGCTGCCACGCCGGCCGCACCACCCAGGAGCATCTGACGACGATTGAAGCCGGACATCGCAGGGCCCTCAGTAAAACATCATGCGGACGTCTTGGAAGAACGCCGCCAACAACAGCTTCCACGCTTCCTCGGCGGAGCCCGAGGTCTCGAAACCGTACGTCCAGAGCGCGTAGCTCTCGTCAACCTCAGGGTCGCCGGCGGTGAGCGGCTCCCCGAACACCCGGTAGTGAAGCGCCACGAGCTGCGCGCGGATCGCCGCTTCGTCGGTGGTGTCGCGCTCCACCAAGGTCAACAGGTGTCGAAGCGCCGGATCCACCTCGTCGAAATCGCGGGGCACCACGTATCCGGCGGCCTCCTCCGCGAAGCGGGACATCGCGAGGACCTTGGTGGGAATCGGGGTGTGGGTGGGCCGGGTCGTCTGGTACCCGTCGATGCCGCCCATCATCGTGCGATACCCGTTCAGATCGTTGTTCGCGACGTCGGTCGTCCCGAAGCACCCGCCGTCGCAACCCGGATCGACCAGAAACACGAACCCCGTCAGATCCGCGAGCGTCCGACCGTATTGCTCCGGTCGAATGCTCTGGAGGCCCGCCCAGATAGCCGGCCCGCCGTTCTCGGCGTGGATCGTCTTGAACTCTTCGGAGAGGACGACCTGAATCGCCAGTTCCTTCGCTGAGAATCCGCTCGCCTCGAACAGCTCGTTGAAGCGCACTACCGTGTCGAACGGCACGTCATCCATCCGATTCTCGGTCAGATACGCGAAGAACCGACGAGTCGTGCACTGGTGGAACCGCTCGTCCTCGGCGATGAGGTGCCCGAGGTGCTCGAAGCTGTCGACCGGGGTGCCGTAGTACGCGGGCGCCGGCAGCAACCAGTCGCCGTACCGATCCTCGTTCTTCGGGTTGTAGAACCGAATCGGGTAGCAGTAGTCCTGCGCCTCGCCCTCGCAATCGTAGACCCGGTAGGCCTGGTCGACCGCCGTGGGAACGAGATCGTCTTTAAAGCCCCATAGATTGGCAGCGAGCGGATCGAGGGCCTGATGGCAGGCAATGCAGTTCGCGTTCGTGCTCACGAGGTGAGCGACCTCGTACGGATCGGAGAGATCGACGCTGGTGTCGGTCGTGATGTCGCGGGTCGCGAACTCTTCGCACAAAAAGGTGCCGGCCAGGATGTTGGCCCGGCCGCGGTGAAAGTTGTTCCCGTTCGAGGTGAACCGGAGCCACAGCGCGGTGTCGCTCAAGATACCGGACTGGGGCCGACCGTCGACCCAACGGCTCACCACCCAATCCTCCTCGTTCAACCCGTCGAACGGGACGCCGTAGGCTGCGGCGAGAATCCCGTTCGCCATCATGAGGTCGGCGGTCACTACCTCAGTGTAGGGGCGGTTCGTGGCCACGAGGTGCTCGACCAATTTCAGCGCGGCGCCGTTCATCGACGCGTAGATCCGACCGGGGTTCACGCCCACGAGCGGACCCTCCGAGGAGAGGATCGGCTGGGTATCGGAGCGGATGAGAAGCATCTCGGCGTGGAGATCCTTGATGGTCTCCAAGAACTCCGGCGTCTCCGCATAGCCGCGCACGATCGGCGTCAGCGCGGTGGAATCGGCCAGCACCGCCTCGAGATCGGCCACCGAAGGTCGGATCCCCCGCAGCGCCATCGACGCGCGAAGCAAGTGGTCGACCGGAGCGAGCGTGACGACGATCGGATCCGGCGCTGGCTGGGTGTCGGTCGGGGGATCGGGCGGCGAACCGACGTCCGGCTCGTCCGCCTGACCACACGCCGCGAGTCCAGCCAACCAGACCGGGATCCACCGCCCCATCGTCCACCCCGCAACCATCGAACCCCGACCCTCGGTATAGAGCGTGCCCTGCCCATCGTCAACCGCTCCGGCTGCCCAAGCCCCGCAGCGTCGGGGCGCGCCCGACCACGCGGTCGCCGCGCACGAGCAGCACCTCGGCGAAGTGTTCGAGCAGCTCGCCGGCCTTGGCGTGGCGCGCGAGGATCGGGTCCCCGATCTGCAGCGGGGGCGCGTTTGGCGCGATCGCGAAGGGGGTCTGCACCTCACCCCATCCTTCGAGAGCCAGGGGAGCGACGCCCGGCGGAAGGTGGACCTTCGGCGATCGCGACGGACCGATCTCGCCCGACGCCGGCCAGCCGCCGCCCGCGCAGGTGGCGAAGCCCGGGTCGCTGCGTCGAACGATCTCCAGCGCAAAAAACGCCGCGGGTCGCAGGCCGAGCCCGTGGTAGTGATCGAAGAGGTGGGGTGCAAAGAACCCAGACCCGGCGGTCACTTCCGTCACCACGGGATCGGCCGACGTGCTGTCGAGCGATCCGGTGCCCCCGCCGTTGACGAGACCCACGGGGTGGCCCTCCTCGAGAAGTGCATCGTGCACCCCACGGCGCAGCCGAGCGACCGCCGGGACGCTGCGGGACTTGATCCACCCCCGAGCCGGATCGAGCCAGCGCGATCCCGGGTTGATGTCCGCCATTCCGGCGACCTGGGCCTCGTAGGCCATCATGGCGTCCAGCACCAGCCGGCCCTCGGTGGCGCGCACCGCCCGCCCGAGGGCGACCGCCGCCGCCGCGTCGCGGATCGGGGAGCGGCGAACCCCGAGGTGAGCCCCGGCGGGTCGCCAGCTGGCGTCGACGTCGAGGCAGACCCGAATCGGGGGCCCGGCCTGGTGGGCCGCTGCCAGCAGGGCGACCTGCTCGGGCGCGTCGATCACCGCGCGCACCGTCTTGCCCGCGGCGGTCAAGGCTGCGATCCGGCGGGCATCCCCCGCGCGGGCGATCGGGTAGGCCACCAGGAAGTCGTCGAATCCCTGCTCGGCCAGCAACGCCGTCTCGGGAGCCGACCAGGTCATGAGCCCGACCATGTCCGGCATCGCGAGGAGTAACCGAAGGATCTCCGGACACCGGATCGACTTGGTCGCCACCCGCACCGGCTTCCCCCGCCCGGCCAGGACCACCGCGTTGGCCTCGAGCGCGTCGAGATCGATCAGCGCCGCGGGGAGGTCCTCGTCGGCCAGCGCGCGACGGAAGCGCTCCCATTCGAGGAGGGGTTCCTGCATGCCTCGGTCGTAGCCCGCTCTGCGCGCGAGTGCGCGTTTGTCCGTGCTAGTGCCGGATTGTTATGGTCTGAAGCCGAGTTTCTGTGCCGGAGGCGGTGGAGGCGGCCAGCGGGCGGGGCCTCTCGCGGCGGACCGCCAGGCGACTCAGATTGGATCACGCGGCGGCACAGCGACCGCGCCATCGCTTCTCGGACCAACGAGCCGCCGCCGTGCCATCAGTAGCTGGCGTTCTCACGTTCAGGGCCGCGCGGCTCCCTGCCTTGCACAAACAGTAAACAGCATTAACTTAGTGAACATGCTTCACGACAGCCCCCGCCAGCGTCGCCACGCCGCCACCCGCGACCGCATCCTGGCGGCAGCGACCGCGTGGATCGGCTCCGCCGGCCCCGAGGCGGTGACCCTGGCGGGCCTCGCCGCCGCGGTCGACCTCACGCCGGCGGCCCTGTACCGCTATTTTCCGAGTAAGGAGGCCATCCTCGCCGAGGTCGGCGCGACGGTCGCCGCGACCTGGGCCTCCGAGCTCGCCGCAGTGGCCGACGCCATCGTTCACCCCGATCCCGCGCACCAGGCGCTCCGGCGGGTGCTGGCCATCGCCGCCGCCTGGCGGGAGGGGATCCTCGGCGATCCGGTCCGCGCCAACCTCATCGGGCGGGTAGCCGGCGATCCGGTGGCCCACCTGCCCGACGACGTGGCGGTCGCCCTCGTCGCGCCCGCGCTCGAGGCGATCCGCCCGCTGGTGACCGCCCTCGCCCTGGCCCCCTTGGCGCCCGGCGACCCGCTCGCGCGGGCCATCACCCTGCTCGCCGCGCAGCAGGGGGTGCTCGCGCTGCACAAACTCCGCAGGTTGACCCCGGTCATCGACGCAGGCCGCCTCGCCGCCGACGTCCCCACCGCGCTGCTGCGCGGGTGGGGGGCTTCCGAAACCGCCCTCACCGGAGCCGGCGCATGTTGACCCCGATAGCCCTCGTCGCCGGCGCCGTCGGCTGGACGCTGACCGAGTACCTGCTCCACCGCTTCGTGTTCCACAACCCGCGCGCCCGGGCGACGCTCGCTGTCGAGCATCTCAAGCATCACCGGATCGAGGGGTACTTCACCCCGGCTAGCGAGAAGGCGTCAGCAGCCGTCGTGGTCATCGGGGCACTCGTCGGCTCGGGCTTTCTACTCGGCGCCCCCGGCTTCGCGTTCGCCTTCGGTTTCACAGCCACCTACCTCGGCTACGAGGTGTTCCACCGCCGCGCGCACGTGGCGCCGCCCCCGAACCGGATCGGTCGCTGGCTGCGCCGACATCACCTCCACCACCACTTCAAAAACCCGCAGTCCAACCACGGGGTGACCTCCCCGCTCTGGGACCTCGTGTTCGGCACCTACGAGCCCTCGCCGGTCGTCGCCATCCCGCGCCCACGGGCCCCGGGTTGGCTCCTCGACGCGGCCGGCGACCCGGACCCCCGCTACGCCGCCGAGTATCGCCTGCTCGGCTGAGCCGGGAACAGCGCCTCGTTCTCCAGGGCCTGTACCACGGCCCCCACCACGTCGGTGCGGGTGACGATGGCAACCGGACGACCCGCGCAGTCGACGATCGGGATGCACCCGATTCGTCGGGCGACCATCGTGCGCGCCATCGACAGCAGGCTCCGATCCCCGACCGCCTGAATCACGCGGCTCGTGGTGAAGAAGTGGTCGGCCGGCTGCCGCAGGATCCGCCCGACGTCGGCGACGAACAGGTCCCGGAACGACAGCACGCCGCACACCACCCCGTCGTCGGTCACGAGCACGTGTCGGATCGCGTGCCCCTGCATCAGGGCCAGCGCGTCGGTTGCGGGCTGGTGGCGATCGACCGACAGAACGGGCCTCGACGCAGCGTAGATCGCGGTGAACTCGGGCACGAGCAGGCCCTGCCCCAACCGGACCGCGTCGTGCTCCGTCACGATTCCGACGGGATGCCCGATGTCGGAGACGACGACGATCGCGTCGACCCGGCAGGCCAACATGCCGGCCAGCATCCCGCCGAGCGGATCGTCCTCCTCGGCCACGACGGCGCAAGGTCGCGCCAGATCGCCAGCGACCCGGTCGCCGTCCGCCTCCCGAAACACCGCATAGTCGGTGAGCACGCCGGCGAGTCGACCGTCGGGGCCGACCACGGGAAGGTGCCGGATCCCGAGGGTCAACAGGATGTGGGCTGCTCTCCGGATCGGGGTCCCCGAAGCGACCACGACCGGATTCGGGGTCATCAACTCGGACACGCACTCCATGTGCCCTCCTTCCCTTTGCTAAGCACGCCTTCCTGGCGGGCATCTGCCTTGCCGGCAGCCCCCTGCGTGCGTACGGAGAAGGCAACGCGAGGGAGGTCCAATGCGGTTCCTTCAGCCAAAGAACGTCGTGGTCCCCGTCGAGCCGAGCGACGTGCCGTTCGAACTGCTGGAACACGTGCTCGCGGAGGTGGGGATCGAGGGAACCCACGTCATCGCCGTGTGGCCACCCACCGAGAACGCCGAGACGGTGAACTGGGGAACGGTCGACAACGAAACGCGAGAGAAATACGCGATCCGCGACCTGCGAGAGCGCCTACAGGGGCGCTGGTACGCCGACATGCCCGTTCAGATCGCCTTCGGCGAGCCGGCAGCCGAGATCTGCCGCTTCGCCCGTCAGAAGGAGGCCGACCTCGTGGTCATGCCCACCCACCAGCGCACCGGGTTCGATCGGGTCTTGAACGGCTCGGTGGCCGAGCGCGCGGTCCGCCGGTGCGAGTGTCCGGTGCTCGTCGTCCCCATCGCGGCGAAGCACGGGCATGGGGCGGCCGAATACCACCCCGTCACGAGCGAACTGCCAGCCGGCCACCGGGGCGGTTGGTAGGCGCCTCGTCTTTGAGGGCGATCCCGGTCAGGCGGCGCCGCAGCGCCTCCCGGGCCAGCCAAGTGAGCTTGGCGGCCGCGACCTCGAGCGGCAGCCCGTCGGGCCGAACGTTGGACAGGCAATTCCGTTCGGCGTCGGTGCGACCGGGACGCGGGCCGAAGGTGAGGTAGATCCCCAGGCTGTCGGCCGAGCTCAGGCCCGGCCGCTCGCCCAGGATCACCGCGATCGCCGGAGAGCCCAACTGGCTGCCGACCTCGTCGCCGATCGCCACCCGGGCATCGGCGACGACGACGACCGGCCCGAGCAACAACCCCTCGGACGCCCCGCGGATCGCGGCCAGCAAGGCCTCGGCGTGCCGCTCCACCGCCGCAGACGACAGCCCATTGCTGACCACCAGCGACAGATCGTGCGGGGCGACCTCGGAGAACGCGGTGCCCTCGGCCAACCGGCGTCCGTGATCGGGCCGCCGAAGGTAGTCGGCCCGGTCGGTCGCCCGGCTCCGCGCGCGCAGCACCTCCCACCCCTCCGGGGAAAAGGTCGCGGAATCCCACGGGAGCAGCACCGCGTCGCGGGCCGCGGCGTGCGCGAGCTGGAAGTCGAGCACCGCCCGGGTGGGCAACGAGCCGCCCACGTGCCCGAGGCCGATGCGGGCCGCGGTCGCCCGGCGCAACAGCGCCCACGGGTCGTTCACCGGGCCTCCAGCAGCCGGGTGTGGCTCTCGGCGAGCCGGTTCCGCCCGTCGAAAATGCCGATCCGATCGAGCCACGCCTCGAACTCCGGGGCCGGGCGCCGGTCGAGGGTGCGCCGCAGGTAATGGGCGTCGTGAAACGAGGTCGACTGGTACCCGAGCAGGATGTCGTCGGCGCCGGGCACACCCATGATGTAGGTCACGCCGGCGACGCCGAGCAGGGTGAGCAGCGTGTCGGCGTCGTCCTGGTCGGCTTCGGCGTGATTGGTGTAGCAGACGTCGCAGCCCATCGGCAGGCCGAGCGCCTTTCCGCAAAAGTGATCCTCGAGGCCGGCTCGGGTGATCTGCTTCCCATCGTAAAGGTACTCCGGACCGATGAAACCCACGACGGTATTCACCAGCAGGGTCGGAAACGCCCGCGCCACCGCGTAGGCCCGCGCTTCACACGTCTGGGCATCGACCCCGTGGTGCGCGTTGGCGGACAAGGCACTTCCCTGGCCGGTTTCGAAGTACATCACGTCGCTCCCGATCGTCCCGCGGCGGAGCGACAGCGCGGCGTCGGCGACGGATCGTGCGACTCCGAAGATGCCTGTCCCGGCTTCGACGACCGCCTCGATGGCGACGCCGACGGGCAACCTGACGCCTGCGACGCCTGCCCGACCGACCCGCTCGGCGACAGTGATGGGGATGGAAGCTGCGACTCCGCGGACATCTGCCCGGGCTTCAACGACGCCACCGACCCCGATGGCGACGGCGCGCCCACCGGATGCGACCCTTGCCCAGCCGACTCGCAGGACGACAGCGACGCCGACGGGAGCTGCGACTCGGCCGACCTGTGCCCGGGCTTCAACGACGCGCTCGACACCGACGGCGATGGCGCCCCCAATGGATGCGACCCCTGCCCGGTCAACAACCCCGACGACACCGACAGCGACGGCGTGTGCGACAACGCTGACCAGTGCGCCGGATCCGACGACGGCATCGACGCCGACGCCGACGGGATCCCCGACGGCTGTGACCCGTGCTTCGCCGGCGACTCCGACGGCGACGGTCAGCAAGACGACTGCGACCCCTGTCCGACCGACAACCCCGACGACACCGACAGCGACGGGGTCTGTGACAGCGCCGACCAGTGCCCGGGCGACGACAGCCTCGACTCCGACGGCGACGGCGTCGCCAACGGATGCGATCCGTGTCCGATCGACGTCGCCGATGACTCCGACGGCGACGGCGTGTGCGACAGCGACGACCGCTGCCTCGGCTTCCCCGACGGCGCCGACCAGGACGGCGACGGCGTAGCCGACGGGTGCGACGCCTGCCCGGCCGACAACCCCGACGACTCCGACGGCGACGGTGCCTGCGACAGCAGCGACCTGTGTCCCGGAAGTCCAGACGGCGACGACGCGGATGGCGACGGCAACCCCGACGCCTGCGATGTCTGCCCGGCGGACAACCCCGACGACACCGACGCCGACGGCGTGTGCGACAGCGCGGATGTCTGCCCCGGCAGCGACGACGCGATCGACACCGACGGCGATGGAGCCGCCGACGGATGCGACGCCTGCCCGACCGACAACCCCGACGACACCGACGGCGACGGCGTGTGCGAGAGCGCGGATGTCTGCGCCGGCAGCGACGACGCGATCGACACCGACGGCGATGGAACCGCCGACGGATGCGATGCCTGCCCGGACGACAACCCCGACGACACCGACGGCGACGGCGTCTGCGACAGCGCAGATGTCTGCCCCGGCAGCGACGACGCGATCGACATCGACGCCGACGGAAACCCCGACGCCTGCGACGCCTGCCCGGCCGACAACCCGGACGACTCCGACGCCGACGGCGTCTGCGAGAGCCTCGACGTGTGCCCCGGTGGCGACGACAACCTCGACACCGACTTCGACGGGATCCCGGACGACTGCGACCCGTGCGCCGGCGACAACGCGATCGACACCGACGCCGACGGCGTCCCCGACGCGTGCGATGCGTGCCCGACCGACAACCCCGACGACTCCGACGGCGACACCGTTTGCGAGAGCGCCGACGTGTGCCCCGGCTTCGACGACACGATCGACACCGATGCCGACGGCATCCCCAACGGGTGCGACGCGTGCCAGGGTGCCGACAGCGACGGCGACGGCGCCGAGGACATCTGCGACGTCTGTCCGGCCGACAACCCCGACGACTCCGACCTCGACGGGATCTGCGAGTCTTCCGACGTCTGCCCCGGCGCGAACGACCGCGACGATCTCGACGCCGACGGGGTCCCCGACGCCTGCGATCTCTGCCCCGCCGGCAACGACGCCGACGACCTCGACGGCGATGGCGTCCCCGATGCGTGCGACCTGTGCCCCACCGGCGGCGACGGCGACGACCTCGACGGCGACGGCGCGCCCGATGCCTGCGACCCGTGCCCCCTCGATCCGCTCGACGACTCCGACGGCGACGGCGTGTGCGACACCTTCGACCAGTGCGTCGGCGACGACAACCTCGACACCGACGGCGACGGCGATCCCGACGCCTGCGACGTGTGCCCGCTCGACTACCCGAACGACACCGACCTCGACGGGGTCTGCGACAGCGACGACGCCTGCCCCGGCGACGACAGCCTCGACGCCGACCTCGACGGGATCCCCGACCGGTGCGACCTCTGCCCGAGCGACTTCGGCAACGACTCCGACGGCGACGGCAGCTGCGACAGCGCCGACCTGTGCCCCGGGTTCGACGACAACGCCGACGCTGACGCCGACGGGATCCCCGACGACTGCGAGGCGCCGCTGATCGACACCGGCGACACCGGCGGTCCCGACGACACCGGCCCAGGGGACACCGACACCGACACCGACACCGACACCGACACCGACACCGACACCGACACCGACACCGGAACACCGGAGCCCGACACCAACACCCCCCTCGAGATGGGCGGCTGCCACTGTGATTCGGGCACCGGCGCCGCTCCGGACGGCCGGAGCGGAATCAGCCTCATCGGCCTGCTCGCAGCGGTCGCGCTGCGTCGCCGCTTCCGTCGCGCGGCGCGGTCGCATCCGGGGGAACCTGCGTCGTAGGCCTCGAGGATCCCGACCGCGCGACGCGCAAGGTGTCGGTCGTGAAGGCAATCCTCGCCCACCCCAATCGACGCGCCCGAATTCGACCAAGCGGTCCGCCTTGGCGTGATCCACGCCGACGGCAACCGGTTGTTCGACATCCTAGACGAGGAGTACTACGAGAAGCGGCATGTTGACCGAATCCGTGTTTCCCAGCAACGAGCGCGTGACCGAGCAGTTCGAGGTCGTGTGGGCGGTGCACCGAACCAATGGCGTGCACCCAATCGAAGCGTGCTATTCCTGATGCCCTATTACGAGGCTGCCCGATCGATGCGAATTCTTGGCCCCCTAGCCGTCCTCGCGATGGCGTGCAGCTCCGACGGCGACGACGCGCCCGATGGCCACGCCGAAACCGACACGCCCCCCACCTCGACCAGCGGGCTGGACGCATCGGGCGTGCTGTCCGACGTCATCACCACGGTGGCGTTCGTCACGTGGACGCCCCCGGCTGCCGGCGAGTCGTGGGTCGAGTACGGCCTCGATCCTACTAATCTCGACTTCTCCACGCCCCACGTCGCCACCGACACCACCGCGCACGAGCAGATCGTCCTCGGCATGAAGGCCGACCACACCTACTCCTGGCGGGCAGTGACCGAAATCGCCGGGGTGCTGCACGTTTCCCCAATCGACGAGATAACGACGGGCGTGGCCCCGTCGGGGGTCGCCATCGCCGACGTCGTCATCAGCGATCCCACGAAATTCGACCCTGCCCCCTGGCTGCTCACCGTGGCACTCGGTGAGCCCGCAACCGCCGTTATCTACGACCGGGAAGGCGACCCGGTGTGGTACGCCGAATCACCCAGCACCGTGCGGAAAATGCACACCGCACGACCCGGCTGGGATGGGAAGTCGATCCTCTACGGGTACTACGACCAGGAGCAAGACAAGACGCTGGGCGGGATCTACCGCGTAGCAATGGACGGCCGCAGCGGAACCTTCTCGGCGACGATCGAGGCCGATCACGACTTTGTAGAGCGGCGCGACGGCACCTTCGCCTACCTCCACCTCGACTCTCGCGAAGCGCTCGAAGTGGAGGGCGAGATCGTCCCGGTGGCGACGAACGCCATCTACGAGACTGTCGAGGCAGACGACCCGGCGACCAGCCCACCGACCGAGATCTTCAATCAGTTCGACGACTCGGGGCAGGCTCTCTACTGGACGTGCTCCCACATGCGCGACCCGGGTGAGTTGATTTATCACCAGTGGACCCACGCAAACTCGCTGATCCCCGACCCGTTCGAGCCCGACGACTACTACTGGATCAACTACCGGTTCCAGGACTCCATGGCGCGGATCGATCGGGCGAACGCCCGGATCGATTGGGAGATCGGCGGACTCTACGACGACTCGGACATGACGCCGGAAGCGGCCTGGGACCACGGTCACCTCTCGCACTTCTGGCCCGGTGGTTTCCTCATGTTCGACAACAACACCCACGACGCCGGAAACTCCCAGGTTCGGGAGTACAGCTACGACCAGGCGACCAAACACGTCGTCCTGGAGCACGAGTGGGTGGGCGGGCTGAAGACGCCGGGCATGGCAGATGCGCGGCGAACCGACTCCGGGACGGTGATCATCAACTGGGTCGGCGAGGACAAGATCCAGGAGCGGACCGACGCGGACGAAGTGGTGTGGGAGGCCGTCCTCTCGGGTGCCACCACTGGCCGGATCCTGCTGCTGAACGACCTCTACAATCTCGACGATCCCTACAGATATTGAGTCGCCCATGCGAGAAATTCGGCTTGCACATGCAAACTTGCCGGTTGCACGGCCGCAGGTCATACTCCGGCCGAGCGGTGCGTCGCGGGGCAAGGTCATGGTAGTGGGGCTGGCTCTTTTCCCTCTTTGGGCGTGTCACGACCCGGAACCCCCGCCGGTGACCCCAGCGCCCCCCCCCGAAGTCGCGCGCCTGTCGTCCGACGCGCTGACCGAGCGGGTGTCGATGGCGGTGCGGGGACTCCGACCCACGATCGCCGAACTCGACCGCGCCAGCGATCCCGCCGGACTCGAGGCCCTGGTCGACGTTTGGCTGAGTACTCCAGAATTCGGTGCAATGCTCCGGGACCTCCACGCCGACGCGTGGGGTCTGCGGATCGATGGCGAAGAGCAGTGGCCGCCGGTCGGGCCGTTGGCGAAATTCTCGCAAGCCGACCTCGCCACGTCGCTCGGGGAAGAGCCTCTGAAACTCGTCGAAGACGTGGTGATGTCAGGAAGGCCGTACACGGACATCCTGCTGACCAACGAGCTGATGGCCGACGAGATCGTCGAGCTGGCCAACCCCATTACCCGCGAGGCCGGCGAGGGCTGGACGCACGCCACCTGGGCCGACGGTCGACCCGCCGCCGGCATCCTGGTCAGCACCGCACTGTGGCGGCGCTACACCACCAACCTCAGCGGGAAACACCGCCAACGCGGCTTGTTCGTGGCCCAGCGCCTGTTGTGCGACGACCTGCGGGCCCGCGACTTCCCGGTCGTGCCGCTCGAGGGAATCATCGATGAGGCCGGGATCGACGACGCAGTGAGCACCGACCCGAACTGCGTCTCCTGCCACGCCACCCTCGATCCCCTATCCGCGTTTTTTTGGGCCTTTAACGATAATCTCCGTGGCTCCGACGTGTCCGCGGCCTACGACAATGGGTGCGTGCGCAACACGGCCGACCACTGCTACCCGGTTCACCACTATCAGCCGCAAGACGAGGGCGACTGGGCGCTCTACGACCTTCCAGCGCCGGGGTACTACGGCCAGCAGGCCGAGACCCTCGCAGATCTGGCGGTGCGGATCGCGGCCGACCCTCGCTTCCCGCAGTGTACGGCCCGCCGCTTCGAAGCCTGGTTCACCGACACGCCCTGGAACCTCGTCTCCGACGCGCGGGCCGACGCCCTGACCGCGGTGTTCACCAGCTCCGGCCTCGATGCCCGCGAACTGGTGAAGGCGATCGTGTTGTCCGACGAATTCGCTTCCGCCGCCCCCGAGGAGGGCGAAGGCGTACCCCTGCTCGACGTGCGGCCTGAGGCCTACGCGCGGGCGCTCGAGGGCCTCACCGGACTCACCTGGTCGGCCAACCCCGACCACGCCGACTGCAGTGCCCAGGGCAAGTGCTGGGGCGACTCTGAGCTGATGCTGGGCGTTCGCTATGGCTATCGGGTGCTCGGCGGGGCGAGCGACGGCGTGATCATCCCCGCGACGATCGGGGCCAGCCCCACCCGCGTGGCCGCCTATGGCGCGCTGGCGGCGGAGCTCGCTGGAGGGGTGGTCGACGCCGACTTCGCAGGCACGGGCACTCCCCACCTCCTCGACCGCGTCGGCCCAACCACCGACAATGAGGCGGAGGTCCGGATGCAACTCGCCGCGTTGCACCTCCGCATCCTCGGCGAACGCGTCGCTACCGACAGCGACGTGGTCGACGAGACGTGGACCCTCTGGCACGGCGAGGCCAGCCGCAGCAATCCGGTCACCGCCTGGAAGGTGACGATCTACGCCCTCTTCACCGACCCTCAGATGTGGTTGTATTGATGATCCGTCGTCGCGATCTCCTCGCCGCCGCCGCGGCACTTCCCCTCGGAGCGTCTGCCGCCGCGCCGGCGTCTCGCCGACTGGTCGTGGTCGTGTGCTCCGGAGGCTGGGATGCCACCTATTGTGTGGATCCCAAGCCCGGTATCGAGGGAATCGACGACCCGTCTATCGACTCCGATCCAGCGGATCCACTCGACATCGAGGAGGTGGAGTCGTTCTCCGGCATCCCCATCGCCTTCAACAACGGCCGGCGACCCTCGGTGTCGGCGTTCTTCGAGCGCTGGGCCGCCCGGACAACCGTAGTGAACGGCGTGTGGATGGGAGCGGTTTCCCACGTTGCCAACATGCGCCGCGTGCTCACCGGCACCGCACTCGAGGGTCAGCCCGACTTCGCGACCATCGCCTCCACCGTTCTCGCGCCCGAGTTGGCCATCGGCAACCTCGACCTCGTGGGCATGTCGCTCCCCGGTCCGTTCTCCTCGCGTCTCGTGCGCATCGGCGCGAACGGCCAGCTCCGCACGGTGCTCGGTACCGACGCCGCGTACGGGCCGCTGGCCTTCGCGCCGGACCCCGCCCAATCCGCTGCGGTTTCCGACTATCGTACGGCGCGGCTGGATCGCCTCCGCTCGGCGAGAGGCGGAACACTGTCAGCTGCAAAGCTCGATTCGCTCGCCGACGCGATGGCGCGCCGCCCGGGCCTCGACGCGATGGCGACCTCGCTCGACCTCGCTGCGCTCGCCGGGCCATCTGACGGTTTCGACTTCCAAGTGGCTCTGACGACCGACCTTTTCCGCCGGGATCTGTGCCGAGTCGTCACGCTGGCGAGCCCCGAGGGTTGGGACACCCACACGAACAACACTGTCCAATCCGACAACCTTGAGGTGTTGTTCGCTGGCCTGCTCGCCTTCACCGACACGCTCGAATCCGAAGGAATGCTCGATAGCACCACCATCGCGGTCGTCTCGGAGATGACGCGCAGCCCCCGGCAGAACGCGGAGGGAGGGAAGGACCACTGGCCGGTCGCCTCGGCGCTCCTGTGCGGCGGTGGCGTTGCGGGTGGGCGGGTGGTCGGCGCGACGGACAACGGCATGGAGCCCAAGGCCGTAAACGGTGCTGTTCCCGACTATGGCAACATGATGGCCGGGTTTCTGGAGCTCGTTGGGATCGACTCCGAGCCGTGGTTGCCCGGCGTGGCTCCCCTGGAATTCGGCTGATGGGCTCGGTGTGGCGCGTCGGCGTCGCGGCGGTGGGGCTGTTGTCCTGCGGAGCCGACCCCGGAGAGTCCCACCCGCCCCCAATCACCACCGCGACCGTGTGCGCGGATCCCGCGCTCACCTGGGAGGGCTTCGCCCAACCGTTTCTGACGACTTGGTGCGCCTCCTGCCACGGCACCGACCTCGTGGGCGACGCCCGACATGGGGCCCCCGACGACCTGAATTTCGGGACGCTGGCCGAAACGGTGCCTTTCGCCTCGCTGATCCGATCGGTAGCGGTAGACGGCCTTTCCATGCCGCCCACGAACGCCGTCCCGCCCGAGGATCGCGTGCGGCTCGGCGACTGGATCGCCTGCGGGCTCCCGGGTACCGATGTCGCTCCGCCCCAGATCACGTTCTGCTCGGATCTCCGCTACCACGACGGCGACGTGACCCTCGGGGCGGCACCCGCGGGCGCTTGCACCACCTGGAATGCCGTCGATGGCGACCTGGACTTCGACACGACGTCGCCCCTGCTCGGCTGCCTGTGCGAAGTCACCGGCGACCTCACCATCACGACAGCCGACGTCGCGCGGCTGCCCGAGCTGGTGCGGGTGGGCGGCGATCTACGGGTCGACCCGAGCGCGTCGAGCACCCTGCTCGACGCTCCCTACCTTACCGCGGTCGACGGAACCATCGTCGTTGCCGATGTCTCGTCGATCGAACGGGTGAACTTCCCTCGGCTCGCCACGGTCGGCGGCGGCATCCAGTTCGCGCGCGATCCCGCCCTCACCACTGTCTCGGGGATGCAGGCCGTCGAGGCCGTCGGCGGCCACCTCGAGTTCCTCGATCTCGATGCCCTCCTGACGCTCAACGCCGTCCCCCTGGCCACGACCGTGGACGGCCGGATCGCCATCACGGGGAACGGCGCATTGACGAGCGTTTGGGTCGGCGACGCGCTGGCGATCAACACCGCCGGCATCGAGATCGCCGACAACCCTGCTCTCACCTATGTCGGAGGGCTCCCCCAGCTCACGAGTGCCGGCAAGATCGTGCTGCGCCAGCTCCCGGTCCTGGCGAGCTTGCCCACCTTCCTGGCGCTCGACACCGCCAAGGGCCTCACGATCTCGGGGGCCGACCAGATCAGCTCGCTGGCGGGCTTCGAGACGCTGCGCACGGTGAACGGCGCGGTGGAGGTGAGCGCCAACGCCAGCCTCACCGCGGTCGACGCGCTCGATCGGATCGGGTCGGTCGACGGCGACTTCCGCGTGATCGACAACCCGGTGCTCCCCACTTCCGGGGTCGACGCGCTCGTGTTGGCCATCGGCGTCGAGAACATCACCGGCACCGTGGACCAGAGCGGCAACGGGCCCGGCTGATCCATGGCCCTCGATTTCGATCGGTCATGCCGCCTGTAGTCCGACACCAAGCCGGGGCGCGGTGCACCGCGGGATCCGCACCCCCGCCGGCGACCTCAAGGAGGCCAGTACTGCTCGTCCTCACCGAGTCGGCGGAACGGCACCGGGTAGATGCGAACCCAGGTTCCATCGGGCCGAAGTCCAGCGGTACACACCGTCTTGCGCTTGTCGGCGTAGCTGGTGAACGAGAACGCCCCGAACTTGTAGGGGACGAAGTCGAACAGCGGCTCGACCTCGGACGAGTCCCGCGTCCAGAGGAACAGGAGCTTCTGGAGGTCGGTGCTCGGGACACGACCGCCGAGTTCATCGACGAGGGCGAGCAGGGCTTTCTGACGTTCAAACAACACTGGACACCTGTCTTGACGAGGAATGTCGACCCCTCACGGTAGCAGGCCGTCGGTGAGGTCGCGGAGGTCTTGGGGCAGGCACCCGGCGCGCACGCAGGCTTGCCGTTGCTCTGGGTCGAGGGTGGGCGCGATCGCGACTTTCTCGATGCTCCAACCCGCGAAGCGACCCGAATGGGCGAGAAACCGACCGACATGGCCTTCGAACTGCCCGAGATCGCGGATCAGACGATCGGCCGACCGCTTGCAAGTGCCGAGTCGGAGCACCTTTCGCTCGCTGTCCTGCGCGACCAGGTCGAGCTCGGTGTCGCTGCGGTCCCACCAGCCCCTCGTCGCCTCGGTGAGCGGGAAGTCGCCCACTCCCTTGCGGCTTCGTTCCTCGTACAACGTCGCGACGAGCCGTTCGAGCCCGTGGCCCTCCACCCCCTGCAGGCGCGCGTCGGCCGACGCTACCAACGTGTCCACCGGCCGAAAGCTGGTCGAGGCCACGGGCACCGCGAGCGCACCGAGCCACGAGCGCAGGAAGTTGTCTCGGATGTAGAACCGGCCGTTGCGCGCGTTCGGTCGTGCAAACACGGGTTGAAGGCGCTCGACCATGCGGTACCGCTCGTTCAGGATCTTCAGGTAGCTCCCTACCTGCTTCTCCGAGCCCGGCTCGACCGAGCGCACGTGCGCCAGGAGGTCGGCGTGGCTGCATCCGGAGTGGTCATGGTCGCCCCTGCCCCTCAAGGTAATGAACTTTACCTTGCGCGAAGAACGCGCGCACGGGTGCCGCGCGCTCACCTAGCATCGGACACCTGGGATTGGATGCGGTCGAGGAGCACGGAGGCGGGCTCGTCGCACGCGTAGTCGAACCCACGCTCGAAACAAGATTTGGGCGAAAGCCGGGTCCAGGAGGCCATGGGTTGCCCGAAACCGGTGCAAAGTCGCCTGGAACGCCGCGGGAGCACACTCACCGCGGTACACCGCCGATTGACCCAGCAACTCGGGACTCTGGCCCTCGGACAGTAGGATATCACCGGGCACCAGGGTGTACTTCGAGAACTCGGTGTCCTCGAACGGCATCATCAGTACGTCCTCCACGTCGAGGCGGTCGTCCTTGACGTTGGCCACACGGAAATACCGTCGTTCCTCGCCCGTGTATTCGGGGGCTCGTCGGCGTCCAAGGAGGATGTCTCCGGCTTGGTCGGCGGAGGCCATGCCCCATCCTTCCGGCAAGACCGGCGAGTACCCGATGACGTCCGGGTCGGCCCGGGGGATGTACTTCTTGCCCCCTTTGGGCCACCGGGCCTTCCGCTCCTCGAGGATGCGGGTCATGAGCACTTTGGCAGGTTCGTAGGGGCGTCCCTCGGCTCGGGCCACCTGGGCCTCGGTCGGGACGAGGCGGCCCTCCACAGCGGCCTTCAGAATGCTGGCACGGGCACGCTTGAGGTTCGCCCTCACCCGTTCGAGGGTGGCGACGGCGGAGTCCAGGCGGGTGAACTGGGTCTCGATGGCGGCCACCAACCGATCCAGTTCCGGACGTGGCGGAACGGGAATCGGAAGTTCCGCGATGGTGCGGGACGAGAGGTGTTTGACGGTGATCGACTGCGTATGCTTGTTGATTGCGGCCAAGTACCCCGGAAGTATGAAAGAGAGGTATCTGGTCGACACCGTCCGGTCGTGGGGCTTTACTCTGCATACACGCTGATTCAGGAGCGATCGAGGCCCGGTCCAAATGGCCGCATTGAAATCGCCATCCATGCCGACCAACAGGTCTCCCGGTTCGACGTACCAGGAGTCCTGTACTTCCCCGGAGAAACGGGTGTCGGAGCGACCGTCCAGGATGTTGCGGATTCTGATCACGAACGGGCCGGAGGCGCTGTTGAAGGCCGCGGCGGCAAGGGGCTCTCCGTTCTTGAAGGCCGCTAGATCACCAAGGCGGACGCGCGTCCAATGCGAAGCCTGGGCGAGGAGTCCGTTGTAGTTCTCCGCCACGATCGTATGGATTGATGCGGTAAAGCTCACGCCACCAACTCCTCGTTCAGCTCGGCCACGACCTTCTCGTAGTCGTCGCCGAACACCTCGTAGAACTTCCCGAGCCCGCCCGCACCCACGAACACGTCATCGAAGTCGTCGAGCTTCACCTCGGCATCCCCCGCGATCCGATCTCGGATCAGCGTCAACCAGTGCAACTGGTCGGCAGTGAACGTCCGCCCCTTGTTGTTCTGCTGTGCCAACCAGCCCTGGAACCGCTCTTGCACCTGATCCGCGAACGGAACGATGTCCTCCTCGGGGTGGAGCGCGTGCCGAGCCAAGGAGACGATGTCCGTCCACAACCTTCCGCCGCTCGCCCCTCGAACCCGGGCCTTCTCGACCTTCTCGTAGGCGGCCCACAGCCGCTCGGTCGTCCAGGTGCGGGGCGGCCTCTTGATCGCATCGGCCAGCTCCTTGATCTCCTTGCGGGTGAGCCGCTTCCCGAAGGGCCGCGAGTAGAGCACCTGGAGCGCGTCGATCTCGTCCTTGTTCTCCTCGATGAACGCCTGGAACGAGTCCACCAACATCCGGTCGGCGTCGAGCATCAACTGGGGTGAGCGCCCCGACCGGATCACCACGTCGATCGAGGTGGCGTCGATGGTCTGTTCCTGTTGGCGGCGGACGTCGAGGAGGGCCTGACACAGGGCCGGGTCATAGGCGATCGGGCTCGCAGCGGCCTCTCGAAGCTCTCCCCGAGCCACGTCGAGTTGGGCCTCGGTGGGCTCCACGCCAGGAGCGAGTTGGTACATCTCGCGAGCCTTGGCATCCTCCCGATCGGGGTCGAGGGCGTCGAGGAGGCCGACCACGAGGTCGTGCAGCGCTACCCCACCGGATGCCTTCTCGATCTCCTCCCGTTGCTCGGGCTTCAGCAGCTTGTTGATCCGGTCGAGGCGACCGGCCAGGGTGCACAACACGTCCTCGTCCCGGTTCCCGGCCCGAACCATCTCCAACAGCTTCTCGAACGAGATCCCCCGGTCTCGCAAGATCGGCGGGTCGGACTTCGGGTCGTCCATCACACCCACGGCGTCC
>CANLGQ010000044.1 GCA_947490265.1 Pseudomonadota bacterium
ACCGCAACAGCGTCCGGAGGTGCCTCCGAACGCCGTGCGGGTGTGTGCCCGACCCTTTGCTCCCGCGCCCCGCTTTTTCGACCTCCCGCCTCGAGGTAACCATGCGCATCCCCCGCCGATTCACCACAGGTCTCGAAAACCCTTATGACGGTCTGCGTTTCATCCCGCGGCACTCGGAGATCCGAAACACCAACGGATCGGTCGTGTTCGAAGCCGACGGGGTACTCGTCCCCGAGGCGTGGTCGCAGGTCGCGACCGACATCCTGGCCCAGAAGTACTTCCGAAAGGCCGGTATTCCCGCCGCACTCCGCCCTGTGGCCGACGACACTGCGCCGCTGTGGCTCCGCCGCCGCGTACCCGACGAGGCGGCCCTGGCCGAATTGCCCGAGGCTGCTCGGTACCGCGGTGAAAACGACGCCCGCCAGGTGTTCGACCGGCTCGCCGGCTGCTGGACGTGGTGGGGCTGGCACGAAGGGATGTTCGATACTGAGGAGGATGCAAAGGCCTTCTTCGACGAGATCCGCTACATGATGGCTCTGCAGATGTGCGCCCCCAATTCCCCCCAGTGGTTCAACACCGGCCTCCACTGGGCCTATGGAATTGACGGACCGGCCCAGGGGCACCGCTATGTCGACCCAAAGAGCGGGCAGGTCGTGCCCTCTAGCTCGGCGTACGCCCGGCCCCAGCCCCACGCGTGCTTCATTCAGTCCGTCAGCGACGACCTCGTCAACGAGGGTGGCATCATGGACCTCTGGGTCCGCGAAGCTCGCTTGTTCAAGTACGGGTCGGGAACGGGCACCAATTTCTCCCAACTCCGCGGCGAGGGCGAGCGCCTGTCCGGTGGTGGCCGCTCGTCCGGACTCATGTCCTTCCTCAAGATCGGCGACCGGGCGGCCGGAGCCATCAAGTCGGGCGGAACCACCCGGCGGGCCGCCAAGATGGTGTGCCTCGACCTCGATCACCCCGACATCGAAGACTTCGTCGGATGGAAGGTCGCCGAGGAGCAGAAAGTGGCCGCGATGGTCACCGGCTCGAAGCTCAACGAGCGGCACCTCAACGCGATCCTCGCGGCGACGGCGGGGAACGGCGGTGAGCAACGCTTCGATCCGGCGCAGAATCCGCGCCTCGCCACGGAAATCCGCAAGGCTCGCGAGGCGGCGGTGCCGGACAACTACATCTGGCGCGCCGTGCAGTACGCCCGACAAGGCTTCACCCGTATCGAATTCCCGGTGCTCGACACCGATTGGCAATCCGACGCCTACGCCACCGTGTCCGGCCAGAACTCGAACAACTCCGTTCGCATCCCGAACAGTTTCATGGATGCCGTGCTGCGCGACGAATCGTGGCGCCTCATTCGCCGCACCGACGGCAAAGTGGCGCGGACGGTGGCTGCAACCGGGCTGTGGAACGATGTGTGCTACGCGGCGTGGGCCTGCGCCGACCCCGGCGTCCAATTCGACAGCACCATCAACGAATGGCACACCTGCCCCGCCGACGGTCGAATCAACGCGAGCAATCCCTGCTCGGAGTACATGTTCCTCGACGACACGGCCTGCAACCTCGCCTCCTTGAACCTCACCCGCTTCTTCGACGCGGAAGCCGCCGTCTTCGATCTCGCCGCCTACATCCACGGCATCCACCTGTGGACCACCGTGCTCGAGATCTCAGTGGCGATGGCCCAGTTTCCGAGCGAGGCGATCGCGCGCCGTTCGTTCGACTACCGCACGCTCGGCCTTGGCTATGCGAACCTCGGCACCCTGCTGATGGTGATGGGCATCTCGTACGACAGTCCGCGAGGCCGCGCGCTGTGCGGCGCGCTGTCCGCGATCCTCACCGGTGAGTCCTATGTGCAGTCGGCCAGGATGGCGGCGCAGCTCGGCCCGTTCCCACGCTATGAGCAAAACCGCAGCGACATGCTCCGGGTCATCCGGAACCACCGCCGCGCGGCCTGGAGCGCGCCGGCGGCCGAGTACGAGGGCCTGACGATCCGGCCGGTCGCGATCGACGCGTCGCTGTTCACCGATCCCGGCGATGCGGCAATGCTCCTGGCGGCTCGGTCGGCCTGGGACGAGGCCCTGGCCCTCGGAGAAAAGCACGGGTATCGCAACGCACAGGTCACGGTGATCGCGCCGACCGGGACGATCGGCCTCGTGATGGACTGCGACACAACAGGCGTAGAGCCCGACTTTGCCTTGATCAAGTTCAAGAAGCTGGCAGGGGGTGGCTACTTCAAGATCATCAACACCAGCGTTCCTCCCGCTCTCCGACGCCTCGGGTACGCCGAAGGAGAAACACAGGCGATCGTCCGATACGCCCTCGGCCGCGGAACCCTGGCCGGTGCCCCCCACCTCCACCACGAGGCCCTTCGCCGGCTCGGGTTCGACGACGCGGCCCTCAGCCGAGTCGAGGCCCAACTCGCGGGCGCGTTCGACATCAAGTTCGTCTTCAACTGCTGGACGCTCGGCCGGGAGTTCTGCCGCGACGCGCTCAAGCTCACCGAGGCCCAAATCGCGGATCCCATGCTCGATCTCCTGAGCGCGCTCGGGTTCTCCCGCGAGCAGATCGACGAGGCCAACGTCTACGTCACCGGAACGATGACCCTGGAGGGCGCGCCACACCTCCGGGCGGAGCACCTCCCCGTGTTCGACTGCGCGAACAAGTGCGGCCGCAATGGCAAGCGATACATCCCGGTCGAGGGCCATATCCGCATGATGGCCGCTTGCCAGCCGTTTATCTCAGGCGCCATCAGCAAGACGATCAACATGCCGAACGAGGCGACCATCGCCGACGTGAAGGGCGCTTACCTGCTCTCCTGGCGACTCGGGTTGAAGGCGAACGCGCTGTACCGCGACGGCAGCAAGCTCTCCCAGCCCCTCTCCTCGCTCGACGCCACCGATCTATTCGCCTCCATCGACCTTGCGCCCGCCGAGCTCCCGCTGGCCGCGCTGCCGCAGGATCTGGCGCAGGTCGCCGAACGGGTGGTGGTCCGGTACCTCGCGAAGCGCCGGCGGCTTCCGGATCGCCGCCGCGGTTACACCCAAAAAGCGGTCGTCGGCGGCCACAAGGTCTTCCTCCGAACTGGCGAATACGACGATGGCACGCTCGGCGAGATCTTCATCGACATGCACAAGGAAGGCGCCGCGTTCCGGTCGCTGATGAATGCCTTCGCCATCGCGATCTCGATCGGCATGCAGCACGGGGTGCCCCTCGAGAAGTTCGTCGATCAATTCCTCTTCTCGCGCTTCGAGCCCAACGGGCCCGTGATCGGCAATGACCGCATCAAGATGTCGACGTCGATCATCGACTACATTTTCCGAGAACTCGCGATCACGTACCTCGGTCGCAGCGAATTGGCGCACGTGTCCGAAGAGGATCTACGGCACGACGCCATGCACCAGGCCAGCCAGGAGCCGGAGTGGGCGGAAGAGGAGGAGGTCGAGCTCCGATCCGTCGCCCCGAGTGAGTCTCTTGCCGAGGTGGTGAGCGTGTTCCCCGAGTCGATCGAAGCCGCGGCCGCGACGCGGCCCGTGGCGTCGAGCCCGCCGATCACGGTGTCCACGCCCATCGACGTCGATGCGCCCCCGCTCCTCGCGCCGGCCTCACCCGCCTCCGCGTTTCGGGTGTCCCGCAGCGGGTCGAGCTCGAACGGTGCCGGCACCGCCGAAGCGAAGGACACCCCGCGCCCGTCGGTGCGCCGCCTCGGGGGACGGGTAGACGCCGGGTTACAGCGCCTGCTGACCGCTCGCGCGCAGGGCTACGAAGGCGACTCGTGCCCGGAATGCGGCGCCATGACGCTGGTGCGAAACGGCTCGTGCCTGAAGTGCGCGACGTGCGGAGCGACGACCGGCTGCTCCTGAGCGGCGAGCGGGCTCTCCGGGACGGTCACCGGAGAGTCCGCGCGGCTTCGTGCGGAGTCAGTCGACCTTGACGTAGGGGAGCAGCGAGATCTGGCGCGAGCGCTTGATGGCGCGCGCGACCTGGCGCTGCTGCTTCGCGGTCAGGCCGGTCGCCCGCCGCGGCAGGATCTTGCCCCGTTCGGTCAAGAAGCGCTGGAGCTTGCGGACGTCCTTGTAATCTACGAGTTCACCAGCCTGCAGCGGAGAAGACTTCTTGCGGGTCATGACACCGATCCTGAGTTGAAGCGCCTGTCGACGGCCGCACTGTCTAACCGGGGTTCTACCCGGCGTCACCCAGCGCATGGTGCTTCGACGATTTGGCTGGTTGACAGCCTGGACACCACCAGGTCACCCGACCCCCACGCTGCGCCGCAGCGATCGCGCCGCCGCACCGCGGACAGGGCCGCTCTCGCTGCCCATACACGGAGAACGGGTTTGGGGAGGCGCCTTCGGACAGGTAGGTCAGTTCCTGATCGCCCGCGAGGTCGGCGCCCGCCGCTTCGAGCTGAGCGGTGATCGCCGCCGACAAGCGACTCCACTCCGCGGCCGTCAGCGCGTCGCACCGGCGATCCGGGTGGATTCCTGCGCGCCAAAGCGCCTCCGCGACATGGATGTTTCCGAGCCCTGCCAGCCGATCCTGCTCGAGCAAGGCGACCTTGAGGGGCCGCTTCACCGCGAAGCGGCGGGACAGGTCCGGGCCCAAGGGGCAAGCGGTCAGCGCGTCCGGACCGAGCCCCTCCCGAAGAGCGGCCCACAGCCCCTCCGCGGGAACGACGGTTACGCATCCGAACCGGCGCGCGTCGACGAACCAGCACACCGGGCCGGCGTCGAACGCCAGTCCGATCCGCGCGAACTTGGGGACCTCCGCGCCAGGCGGGCGGGCGATCCACTTTCCGGACATCCCGAAGTGGGCGAGCAGGCCGCTGGCCCCGAAGGCCCACCCGAGCCGCTTGCCGTGGCGCAGCGGGGACGCGGCCACGCCGCCGACCCAACCCCCCACCGCCGACCCCGGATCCGAGACGGCATCCCGCGGGCGCGAGGACAGGCGGGTGCGAACGCTGCTGGGATCCACCAAGTACACCGTGTCCAAGCGACGGCCCGCCGCCCAGCGCTCCAGTCGGACGCGCGCCGCCTCGACCTCCGGAAGCTCCGGCATCAGGCCAGCGCGGCGCTGATGCGAGCGGTCACCGCGTCACTCGCCCCCACCCCATCGACCCGACGGATCAACCCGCGGCCCTCGTAGAAGGGAATGATGGGGGTCGTGTCCCGTTGATACGCCACTTGACGCGCACGACAAGCCTCCACGGTGTCGTCCTTGCGGTGCAGCAGGCGCTCGACGATCTCAGCCGGCGGTGGATTGAACTCCAAATGGTAGATCTCGCCGGTGACCGGGTCGGATCGGCGGCCGATGATGCGCGCCTCGATGAGCGAAGCCGGCACCTCGAGCAGCAGGACATGGTCGAGGCGGACCCCATCGGCGTTCAACGCCTGCTCCAGGGCCTGGGCCTGCGGTGTGGTGCGCGGGAAACCGTCGAGCAGGAATCCGCGGACCGCGTCGGGCTCCGCGATCCGCTCGCGAAGCATCCCGATCGTGACCTCGTCCGGGACAAGCTGCCCCTGCTTCATGAAGCGATCGGCCTCCTGGCCGAGCCGCGTGCCGGCCTTCACCGCCGCCCGGAACATGTCGCCCGTGGAGATGTGGGGGATCTGAAAGCGCTGCGCGAGCCGGGTCGCCTGGGTCCCCTTTCCGGCACCGGGGGGCCCGATGAAGATCAGCCGCATTCCTTCCTCCGCAGCCGAACCGGATAACGCCCAGCCTCGCGGCGGGCAACGCGCTCCACCGCCTGTCAACTTTCGTCACTCCAACGCGGTTGCCATGTTCGCCTCCGTCTGCGTGCCCACACACGTCGCCGCGCGAGAGCCCCATGAACCCACCGCCCCTTCGCCTCCCGAAGCTCGTCCTCATCGAAGACCTGTGGGACTCGCCCCGCGGCGGAGACCCGCGCGCGGCGCGGGTAAGCCTGCCGCCCACTGCGACCCCGCCCGAGTCCCCTCTTCCCGCTCCGCCCCGCGACCGGGCGACGTGACTCACCCTTCCGGCCTGCCGGCCGGCGACGGAACCCACGCCTGCCGAGGCTGCGCTTGGGGACAGCCCGACGATCTCGGCCTCCGTTGCGCGGCAGCCGCCCCACCTGACGGCAGCGATGCCCCTTGGATGCCCGCCGACACCCTCGCCTGCGCCCACTGGGAGCCTCCGGTGGCGTGCGCCTCGTGCGGCGCGTGCTGCCGCGAAGCGTTCGACGCCGTGCCGGTCGAGGAAGGAGATCCAACGCCCGAGCACCATCCCGAGCTCGTGATGGGCGAACCCGGAGCCTGGCGGGAGATCCGGCGCGTGCCCTCCCCGACCGGGTGCGGCACCCGCTGCGCGGCGCTGAACGGCGATGGCTCGGTGACGAGCCCGTTTCACTGCGCGATCTATGCCCATCGCGCCACCGCCTGCCGCGAGCTCGAACCCGGGAGCCCAAACTGTCATCTCGCCCGGGTTCGAACGAATCTTTCCCCTCCAACGCACACTTCCGTTGCGGGTCCGCGATCCGCACACTAAGTTGGGACCTGGGAGAGTTGGATGTCGCGCACCCTGCTGATCACGGCCTGTCTGGTGGCCGGATGCGTCACCGGCGAGCAGCCGGACAGCGGACAGCCGACCGACACCGACCCGAACCCGTCCGTTGATTCGGGCTTCCCCGCCGTGATCACCGGTGCCGGCGTCGTAACCTGCGCGGCCCCCGAGGCCCGTGCGACGAGCCGGTTCGAGCTGCGCAACGCCCCGGTCATGCCGCTCGCCGACGGCGACGACGACGACGCCCTGCCCGACGCCCTCCTGCATGGGGGCGGGCTCGTCGCCGCCGACTTCAACGGCGACGGTCGCACCGACGTCTTCCTGCCCTCCGAGGCCGCTCGCCAGTTTTATGTGCAGGACGCCATTGGCGACTTCACCGATGTGGCCTCGACCGCCCTCGGCCCCATCGACCTCACGATGGGCGTGGGCGGCAGCGCCGCCGACATCGACGGCGATACCGACCTCGATCTGTTGGTGACCCGCTTCGATCGCCCGCTCAAGCTCCTCCAGAACGACGGGGTTGGGCACTTCACCGATGTGACCGACGCGGCAGGACTGGGCGCCCGGTCCGCGAAGTGGCAGTCGTCGTCGTGGGGCGATTTCGACGGCGACGGCGACCTCGACCTCATCGTCGGCGCCTACGGCCCGACCCCCGCAGACGCCTTCGAGCCGATTCTTCCGCCTGGCGATCCAAAGGCATTCTACCTCAACGATGGCGACGGCACCTTCACCGACCGGTCCGACCTGCTCCCGCCTTGGGTGCAGGAAGCCTACACGTTCATGACCGCTTGGTACGATCTGGACGGCGACAGCTACCCCGAGCTGTTGTTCGCGAACGACTTCGCCAACTGGCGATCCAGCGTGATCCTGTGGAACCGAGGCGGCGCCACCTTCGAGCTCGGTGACGCTGGCTGTAACGGCTTTCTGCCCGGCTTGTTCGCGATGGGGCTGGCGATCGGTGACCTGAACGGCGACCGGCGCCCCGACGGAATCCTCACTTCCTACAAGGACATCGCCGTCCTCAAGAGCCAGGACAACACCAACCCAGGTTGCCCCACCGAACCCATCCTGTGGGTCGACGCCGCCGCGGTGTCGGGCATCGGGGTCTGTGCCGAGGTCGACACGTGCGGGGAGAACCAGCAGTCGTACGGATGGGGGGCAGAACTCGCCGACCTCGACAACGACGCCGATCTCGACGCCATCGTTGGCTACGGCTGGTGGAGCACGTACGAGTTCAACCACATCGACCAGCCAGACAGCTTCTACCTGAACAACGGTGATGGCGTCTCGTTCACCGACGCGTCCTCGGATCCAACGTGGGGCCTCGCCGACCGGGCCGCTACCCGCGGGATCCTGGCCGCCGATGTGAACCACGATGGGTGGCTCGACCTGCTCAAGCGCGACCTCCTCGGGCCGACCCTCCTCCGGATCGCCCACTGCGGGAGCGAGTCGTGGGTCGAGTTCACCTTGGGGATGCCGCCGCCGAACACCCACGCCATCGGTGCACGGATCGAGGTGACCGTCGGGGACATCACCCAGTCGCGTTGGATCGAGAGCGGAAGCCGATCGATGTATGTGGGGGGCCCGCCCGAAGCCCACTTCGGCCTCGGCACGGCCGAGCAGATCTCCACCATCGAGGTACATTGGCCGGATGGCGAGGTTTCCCGCTTCTTCGATCAGGCGGGGCGACAGCACTTTACCATCACCCGGTGACACTCTCCCGATGAGCGGACTCCCCGAACCGGCGCCGAAGTCGGACCAGCGACAGCAGACCTTCGTGGCGATCCTCGCGGTCCTCCTGCCGATGGTGGTGGTCTGGCTGGGCTACATCGGCCTCGAGCACCTCCGCACCGCCGCCGACGAGCGCGAGATCCAGAACGCGGGAAAGGTCATCAATGGCCGGGTACTCGGCGAGGGCGGCGTCGTCGAGATGATGGAGCGCACCCTCGATCGCACGAAGCCGAGCATCGTGATCCTCGGCAACTCCTTGTCCAACACGGACATCAACCCGATCCAGCTGGCGATGCGGTTGGGCATCCCACGCCACAAGATCCAACGGTTCTCGATCCCCAACTCCATCGGCGCCCACTGGTGGATTGTCATGAAGAACCGGGTCTATGCCAACGGTCACGCGCCGCGCGCGGTGATCATGCTGTCCGACATGCAGTCCGCACTCGCCACTCGGCCCTTGACCGAGGCCTCCTACCTGAACCTCCGGGTTCATGTCGACGAGCCGAGCGACGAGGCCTACCTCGACCTGAAGGCAGGCAGCAACGGCTGGGCCTCGAGCCGGGTGTGGGAGAACAAGGGCAAGGTGCGGGACAGCGCGCTCAAGCTCGTCCGAAACATCTGGGTCGAGCTCGTTTTCAGGAGAAAGCTCCCAAACAGCCAGAACACCCCGCGGATCAGCGCCGCCATCGATCGCGTGTTCGATGCCGGGTCCACCGACCTGCGCCTTCACCATGCGGTGATCCCGATCATGCAGGGCGAAGCCGGCCTCCAACCGTTTGACCCCAGCCTCCTCCCACAAGTAGGGAAAAGCTTCATCCCCGAGATCACGTCGATGATCGCGGAGCACCGCGGCCGGGCGATCTTCCTTCGCCCCCCGATGTCGCCGCTCCTGGCTCCCGAGCTCAGCGACTTCGTGCCACCCGCAACTGAGGTGACGGTGCGAGACGCGGTGGCCGACCACGGCGGCACCTATCTCGACATGCGAAACTTCCACCTGACCGAAGCAGACTTCTTCAACGTCGACCATATGAACGACGCGGGCGCCAAACGCTTCACCGAGGCCGTGGCCAAGGCCATCGACGACCTCGACGTGCTCGGTCGCGGGAAAAAGGAACGCGAGGAATACGGCAGAGAAATCCAGCTTTTTGGCGACATCAAGCTCGAAGGTGGGGAGATCGTCGAGTCTCGCACCCCGCTCGTGTTCCGCAACTCCGAGCCGTGGCCGGTGCCGCCCGGCATGTGGAACCCTGAGTTGTTCGTCTCACGAGACGAGACGGTGTACTTCGAGACCCCCCGACTCGGCTTCCTCGGCGATTCCAATACCAGCACGCTTCACCCGTTCGGAGCGCGGTGTTCCCCGCTCCGCGTGCTGGAGAACGACACGGCGCTCCCAGGGCACAACGTCAGCTGCGAGGAGGTCTTCAAGGCGGGACGCGGCCGAACCTGCCACACCAACGAGAAAATGGCCTTCGCCGCGACCGACAACACCGATCCGCGCACCAACGGCCGCACTTACCATCTCGGCCTCGACCCCGACCGGCAGTGTGAGGGCACCGTGTGGCTGTACCCGACCGATGAGTTCCGAACCACGTTCCCGGCCGGGCGAATCGCCCGCATGGTCGAGGGGGCCCACGCGCTTCGGATCGAGGCGATCGATGCGCGTCGCCCCGATGGTTCGCGCGATCTGGTTCGGATCCGCTTGACCGCCGGCGAGTCCGTCGTCCTCGACGAGGAGGCCGCCCTCGGAACCTTCGACAACGGCGAGCGGGAGTGGGTGTTCGATCATCCGATCGGGGCCGACACCGGGCCAGTGCGGTTGGAGATCGCCAACAAGAGCCGAACCTTCGTGCTCGTCACGTCGGCGGTGCTCTCGGAACGAGTTCGCGGCCTCGGCAACTGAGCGGCATCAGGGACGCTTCCCCCGCCGTTGGAGGAACCGCGCCGCTTTGGTCTCCACCGCAACCATGCAGGCTTCGGTGGAGCACTTCCTGGCTTCGACTTGGCACTTGTCCCGATGGGGAAGCGGAAGGGGTCCGCACGCGACCTCGCCCCGCGAGCACAACGCCCGCGCGCTCTCGTCGAGCGATGAACACCGGTTCTCGGCCGATCCAGCGGCCGCATCGTCACCTGTGAGGTATCCGAGGGCCTCGAGCGCCTGGCGGGTCTCCTCGTCATCTTGAACGGGGCCCTCGCCCTCCGCGCGGCGAGTCGGATCGTACTTGGGGACCGCGGCGTGCCAGGCGTCGAGCTGGGTGTCGAGCGCGGCCAGGCGACTCGGCTCGGCGGCAGCGACATCGCTGAGCTCGTCCGGGTCGATCGACAGGTTGTACAGCTCTTTCTCGCCGGTGCTGGTCTCGATCAACTTCCACCCGTCGGCAACGATTGACTGGAAGGTGTGCATCCACTTCTGAGCGTCGAGGTCGCTGCGGACCACCCGCTCGATCCCCTCGCGATCGATGCCGATGGTCTCCGCAAACACCGCGGAGGCGGTGCCGGCGAGGAGGTCCGTGCGGAACGACGGTTGGGGAGCCGGTGGCGGCTCGACGCCGGCCAGGCGGGCGATGGTATAGTAAAGATCGAGGTTTGAAGTAGTCTCGATCACGCGCCGGGGTGCGAGTTTGCCCGGGTAGGAGATCACCAAGGGCACATGCACCAACGCCTGGTAAAGACCATGCCGGTGACCAAACAGGTGGTGATCCCCCAGGTTTTCGCCGTGGTCGGACGTAAAGATCACGATGGTGTCGTCGAGTTCGCCGCGCTGCCGCAGGTCTTCCAGCAGCGCGCCGGTGTGATCGTCGAGCTCGCTCAGCGCCGCGTCGTACACCGCTTCGATCGCGGACAGCTCCTCGTTGGAGTATTCTCTCGCTCCCACCGAATACAAGAGCTGATTCACCAGCGAGAGATCGGTCGAGAGGCCGAGCTCGAGCTCGGCTGGCGAGTCCACCATCCGCTCCCGCGCTGCGAGGCCGGGCACCCGAGGCTTGTGGGCCTCCATATAATTAAGGTATGCAAACCATGGTTTTTCCTTCTCGGCTCTGGTATCCAGCCATGTGGTCAGGGCGTCGCCGGTGACGGGAGCCGCGTTGTAGTAGAAGTGATCGGTTCCCTTTCCGGCGAAACCCGGCGAGATCTCCGTGCTGACATCTCGCTGAATCAGCTTCTGACGCGTGATCTGGCTGACCGGAGCCTTGAACCGACCCCGCCAGGCCATCTCGATCTCGGCGACCCCTTGCAGGAGGTTGATGCGGTTGTCCGCCAGGTTCGGGTTCGCCGAGAACGCATACGTGTCGTACCCCGCCGCCTGGAGCGTCTCGGCGAGGGTGACGTTGGCCCCGTCGAGCCACCGGTAGTCAAAATCCGCGCCGTGGGTGGTGCTGGTGACCCCGGTGAACATCGAAGCGTGCGACGGTACCGTCCACATCGCCGGGCTGATCGCGCGCTCGAACACCACACCGGACTCGGCCCACTTCGCCATATTCGGCGTGGTCGGCTTGTCATGCCCGTAGAAGCTGAGGTGATCCGCTCGGGTGGTATCCCAGAGCAGGATCAGCACGTTCGGATGGGCCCGAGCGGCCACGCGGGGTGGGAGGAAGCACCAGACCCCGAGGGAACCTGCGGCGAGAACGGCGCCCACCAAGACCAGCGACTGGGAACCCTTCATGGCTGTCGCTTCCCCTTCTGGCCCTTCGCCTTGGGGATCGGGGCATCGGATTCCTCCTCGTCCGCACCCTCGTCGCCCACGAGGTAGCCCAACGCCTCGAGCTGCTGCCGCTCGGACGGCGTGTACGACTTCGGATGATCGTCGGAGGTTCGAAGGCCAGCCTCATAGGGCTTCACGTCCCGCTTCCAGGAGTCGATTTGCCCCTGGAGCTCGCTCACCCGCGCTGGCTGCTCGGCGGCGAGATTGTGGGTCTCCCCGGGATCGGAAGCCAGATCGTACAGCTCGGCGTCGAGGTGGTCGTGGTAGGAGATGAGCTTCCAGGATCCGTCGACGACCGCATCCAACGTACGCTTCCAGGGGGTGAGGTCGAGATCGCCGTAGTGCTTGACGAAGCGGTCCAAGGCTCGGTTGTCGTACAGCGGATACTCGGACACCACGGCACCGTTCTCGGCGAGGGTGGCCCGACGCCAGCCATCGGCCGGGATCTCCAGGCCGGCGAGCCGAACGACCTCGGTCCAGATCCCCGCGGTGGTCACCGGACCGGGAACGCGACGCGCCGCCGCCTTTCCCGGGTAGCGCACCACCAGCGGCACGTGGGTCATGCTGTCGTACAGGCCGTACCGATGGTCGAACATATGATGATCGCCCAGGTACTCCCCATGGTCTGCCGTGATCACCACGATCGTGTCATCGAGCACGCCCCGCGCCTTCAGGTCATCGAGCAGGGCACCGGTGGCGCTGTCGAGATCGACGAGCGCGGCGTCATAGACCCCCACCTGGGCCGCGACCTCCTCGTCGGTGTAGTCGTGCCGACGCAGGTTGTAGCTGAGCGCGGTGAACAGGGTCGCGTCGGTCTCGAACCCCTTCTCGAGGACCGCCGGGTCGAGGACCTGCTCCCGCGCCGCCATCGACGGAACGCGGGGCCAGTGGGCCTCCATCATGTTGATGAACGCAAACCAAGGTTTTTCCGGGTCTTTTCGCCCGGTCACCCACTGAATCAGCGCCTCGTGGGCCACCGGGGCGGCGTCTTTCGCCATCCCTCGGCTCCACATCATGTTCGGAACGGACGGATCCGGCTTCCAGCCCGGGCTGATCTCCGTGCTGCGGTCCCGCGCGATTCGCTTCTCCCGGGTCGCATTCCTGCTGGCCTTCGCGAACTCCCCCTGCCAAACGGTGTCGTAGGCCGACATCCCCTGAAACAGGTTGCAGTTCTGCGAGGCGAACTGGTTCGCGGTGAAACCGTAGGTGTCCCACCCAGCGGCAGCAAAGTGCTCGGGCAACGTGAGGTAATGGGAGTCGAGCCACCGCCAGTCGGTGTTCACGCCGTGCGACGACGTGGGGAGCCCGGTGAACATCGCGGCGTGGGACGGCATCGTCCACATATCGGTGGCCCGGGCCTGCTCATAAACCACCGCGTCCTTGGCGTATTCCACGAGGCGAGGGGTCGTCGGGCGGGGGTTGCCGTAGAGGCTCATCCGGTCGGCACGGGTGGTGTCCCACACGATGAACAGCACGTTCGGGCCCCGGGTCTCCGGTGCCGAGTGGGGGAACCACCACCCGGCGACCGCCCCGGCGAGCGCGAGCGCGGCGATCGCCCCGATCCCAGCGGCCCTGTTCGTCGTACCCGCCACCCGTCCTCCCGGCTCCCGTCTAACCGGTGAACGCCGCCGGGGTCCGAGTATTGGGCCGTGCAAGCCCCCCGGAGCTGCGTTAGGACGCGCCGGGCCGGTCAGACGCGATGAACTTTGTCCAAAAAGAGTTCCTCCTGTTCATGGCCGTCGTCTTCGCCGTGTACTGGGGCCTCCCGGCGCAAGTGACGATCGCCGGGCGCACGCTCTCGAAGACCAAGCTCCAGAACCTGTTCCTGTTTGGCGCGAGCAGCTTCTTCTACAGCTTTGTCCATCCGTGGTTCCTGGGTCTTCTGTATTACGCTTCGATCCTCGATTACTTCGCCGGCCTCGCGATGGCCCGCTGGCCCGAGCGCCGACAGCTCATCGTCGCGCTGAGCATCTGCAACAACCTGGGGTTGTTGGCCTATTTCAAGTACTTCGACTTCTTCATCGAGAATGTCGCCGCCGCGCTCCAGGCGCTCGGAGTCAACGCCGAGCTCCACACCCTCGGGATCCTGCTTCCACTCGGCATTTCCTTCTATACCTTCCAAACCATGTCGTACACGATCGACATCTACCGGGGAGAGCTGAAACCGAGGACCGACCTGCTCGACTACATGGTCTACGTGATGCTCTTTCCGCAGCTCGTGGCCGGACCCATCATGCGGGCCGTCGATCTGCTGCCCCAGGTCGAGCGATCCCGTACCTTCTCGTGGGATCAAACTCGCTCCGGCTTCGGACTGGCGATGTGGGGCGCGTTCAAGAAGGTCGTGATCGCCGACACGATCGCGCCCTACGTCGACAAGGTGTTCGTCCACGTCGATCCCTCGGGCCCCCTCATTTGGGCGGGGGCGTTCGGCTTCATGATCCAGATCTTCGCCGACTTTTCGGGCTACACCGACATCGCCCGAGGCACTGGGCGCCTCCTCGGCTTTCACCTCAGCGAGAACTTCAAGAGTCCGTATCTCGCGGCGTCTACCCCAGAGTTCTGGCAGCGCTGGCACATCTCGCTCTCGTTCTGGATCCGAGACTACTTGATGGTGCCCTTGCTCGGCTCCGGCTCGCGCCTCACGCTCTTCCGCTTCATCTGGGCCACGATCGCCACGTTCACGATCATCGGCTTCTGGCACGGCGCCCAGTGGAACTTCATCCTGTTCGGGTTCTTCCACGGGGTGTGGATGACCATCTACACCCTGATCAACCGGGTTTTGCCGGACTCGGTCCGGAACCTCCCGTTCGGCCGCCCAGTGGCGATCGTCTTCCATTGGTTCGCAGTCAGCCTGCCGGGCTCGCTCCTGTTCCGCGAGACCCACCTGGAACGCCTGACGGAGCACTTCAGCAAGAACCCGTTCTCGGGGTCCGACGACCACTGGATGGCCGCCGTGGCGGTCTTCGGCGTCACGGTCACGTTCGCCCTGCCGATGATCGCGGCGCACTACATCGAGAAGCACCTCGTTCCCCGCCTGGAAGGCGGCAAATGGTGGCTCCCCATCCAGACCGGCACGTGGGCGGTGCTCGCGGTCGTCATGTTCGTCTTCTGGCGAACGTCAGCCTACGACTTCGTGTATTTTCAGTTCTAGCGGCGCCACCCGTCGCCGAGCAGCGCAACCAGCCGCTCCTCCTCGGCAGCCCACTCTGGATCCGCCGTCAGGTCCTCGATCCGCGACAGGAACGGGCCTTGCGCTCCCACCGTCTGGCCGACCGCTGCCCACCCGAGGCCGCTCACCCCCTGGGCACCGAAGGAGACCGTCACCACCAGCCCGCCCCGGGTCGGGAGCGTGCTCAGCGAGGGACTGGCGCCAAAGTTCGCGAGACTCGGGACGATCGCCGCGGTGCGGGGTTCACCCGCCGGGGTCTCGAGCGCACAGACCCCGACCTCGGCCGCGACCCCGCGATCCACCTCGCAGATCTCGACCGGCTGCGCAACATGAGGCCCCGAGCCAATCACCAGATCGGCACCGGCCGCGATGATCGCGCGTCCGAGCACCAGAAATTGGGGATCGGCGTAATACTCGTACTCGAAGCCCCAATGCACGAGCACGACAGTCCGATCGGCGCCATCCTCCCGGGCCGCGGCGACATCGGCGACCAGGCCGGTCAGATCGATTGGCTCCCCGAGGTGGCCGAACGGCACGACGAACAGGTCGTGGGACGAGGTCTCGTCTCGAACGTTCAACCCCCAGGTGTAGGAGAGCAAGGCCACCGAGAGCGAGCCCGCCGGGGCGACGGCGTGCCGGTCGACCCCGGTCCACCCGAGTCCCCGCGCCTCGACCTCGGCGATCGTCGCCGCGATACCTGCATCACCCGCGTCCAGGGTGTGGTTGTTGTTGAGCTGGACCACATCGAGCGGCAAGCCATCGAGCAGTTCGGGCGGCGCGTTGTAGGCGTAGAGCCCGAGCGCCGCCGAGGCACTCGATTGATTCGGATCGACCGGGGTCTCGAGGTTACCGACCCGCAAGTCGCCGTCGAGGAGTGCCGCCACGTCGTCGGCGTAGTGCGCCCAGTTCGCGCCCACCCACATCACGTCGCCGACGAACGAGAGGGACGGTCCGTCGGCGAGGGGCGGGATCGCGGGACGCATCCGTTCGAAGTGCTCGAGGCTCTCGGCCGGCGCCGACGGGCGATGCAGGAGGGACTTCTGCGCATACAGCAGGGCCTGATCGAGGTCCACGAGCGGATCCCAGGTCTCGGTCTCCCAGCGGACCTGCTGGTACGCCTCGAGGTCCTGTTCCGGGGTGTAGGCCCAAGGGAACACCAACTCGGGACCCAGCTCCGGCACAGTGCAGGCTGCGAAAGCCCAGATCACGCGCGACCGACCGGTTCGGCCCACACAGCGGAATCGGCCAGGGCGAACCAGTAGTCGTAGAGATCGATCTCCGCGGCGACCGCTGGCAGCCGCGCGAACGAGGCCCCCACGTCGGCAAGCACCGCAAAGCGCTCGGGCACGGTCCGCACGACCCGGGCCGCTTGCCGAGCGAGGCTCCGAACCGCAGCGGGGTTGCCCGCCCAGATCGCCGCCACCACGACCTCGTCGACGTCGTACAGGGCCTCCTCGACCTCCTCTTCCTCCACCTCCGCCACCGCGCAGGACTCGACCGCGTCGAGGAGCCCGTCCTCGTCGAGCTCGCCCCACACCTCGGCGAGGAGCGACTTGCCCGGTCCCTCCCGCCACGCCCGAGCCTCGGCCATCGCCTCGTCGGTGGCACCTAGGCGCTCCGCCAGACCCGCGACCACGGCGATCTCCAGCGCATCCTCAGGATCGACCGCCCCTTCTGCCAAGAGCTCGTCGAGTTGCTCGACGAGGACGTCCAGCTCGGATCGAAGGCCGTCCACAGGCACCTCCGCGCCTCCGATACCTCGGCGGACGCGTCCCATGCCACCGCAGGTTACAGGCCGAGACATGCCGATCGTCTTCGCGACGCGTAACGACCACAAGCGAATCGAGGTCGCGGCCCTGTTGGCCCTCCCGCTCGCCACCCTCGACGAGGTGGGGATCGGGGACGACCCACCGGAAACGAGCGACACCTTCGTGGGGAACGCCCTGCAGAAGGCGCGGTTCACCTTAGCGCGTTGCGGTCTGTGGACGGTGGCCGACGACTCGGGGCTCGAGGTCGACGCGCTCGGCGGCGCCCCCGGCGTCCACAGCAAGCGATTCTCACCCGAGCAGACGGGAGAGGCCAACAACCAGCTCCTCCTCGAGCTCCTTGGACGGCGCACGGACCGCACCGCCCGATTTCGCTGCGTCGTGGCCCTGGTGGGCCCAACCGGCGAGGAGCACGTGCTCGAAGGGGTCTGCGAAGGACAGATCGCCTTCGAAGGGCGCGGATCCGCGGGGTTCGGATACGATCCGTTGTTCCTCCCGGTCGAAGCGCCGGGTCGGACCCTCGCCGAACTCACCCTCCAGGAGAAGAACGCAATCTCCCACCGCGGGCGGGCATTTACACAGCTTCTGGGGCTGCTCTCCCGGCTATAGCTCCAGCGCCAGCCGGAGCCGGGCGGTGTGGAGGTGCCCGTACCGGCCCGCCGAGGCCTGCTCGGCCCGAACCATGCTGTCGTCGGGCAAACTATAGCCGCCGAACGCCCCGTAGTACTCGCCTGCCAGCCGGAAGTGCTCGCCGATCAACGCATCGATCCCCGCCGAGGCCACCGGACCAAAGTACGGGTGGTAGTTGTTCGTCACGACCCCGTCGTCGCCGATGTAGAAGAACGTCGAGACATCGGTGAGGCCCGCGGCCGCGTACGGCACGACCGACCCCAGCTTCACACCGCCCATCAGGTCGAACCCGAAGCTCGAGGCCAGATACAGGTCGTCATAAACGGGATCCTCGGGAGCAAAGGGCGTGGCGATCTCTCCCACCGTCTTTTGCAGGGTGAAATGGTATCGGCCCCCGAGTTGGACCTTCTCGCCCACCGGCACGCCGATCCCCACCTCGCCGCTCGCGATCACGTTCGTGGTACCCAGGAACTTGACCGGTGGGATGTAGGCGAGGCCGAGGTAGGGAACGACCTTGCCCTCGAACACGTCGAACGCGAACGTCCCCCGCAGCCGCGGCACGACAGGGGTCTTGTTCGTGTCCTCGGTCTTGGTGCCCGACAGCACGAGGCGCCGGTCACAGCCCAGCGGCGGGATCACCCCGACGTCGAGCCCCACCGCGCCATGACCCGGCTCATGCGGAACGGGACCGTGTACCGGGCTGAGGGTGGTCGCGAGGGACACGTAATTCGCGAGGAAATCGGCTTGGACGAGCTCGTCGTAGTCGTCGGGTTTCGAGACCCCGGCACACTCCGGAGCGATCTGCGCGGCAGCGGGAGCGGCGACCAGAACGGCCACCGCGAAGAACCCAACGCGAACAACAGACACATCACACCTCAGGCGGATTGGCAAAGCGGCTCACTCGTCGAGCAGGGCACCGTCGTTGATCCAGGTCTCCACACACTCGTAGCCGGGCACCGGATCGACGCTGCCGATGGGCATCACCACCACCTCTGCCGTCCCGGAGTGGGAGACCGCCTGCCAGAGCACCGACGTGTCGGCGCTTCCGGGGACGACGAGCTCGCCGCCGTACTGCGGAAGCAAGGGCGTGGACAAGTCGTTCAGGTCCGCCGTGATCGCGTCGGGGAGGACGATCCCAGCGCCCGACGGCGCATCGGGGCCCCCGTGGCAGGTGAGGCAGTTGTCCCCCAGGAACACCTGCACCCCAGACCAGGTCGGCTCGCACTCCCCATCGCCACCCTGCGCCGGATAGAGGTGATCATCGCAGGCCGCGGCCGCAAGCAGGCCAAGAAGCAGGGATACGCGGTTCGGTTGCACGGAGGTGCCTCCTAGGGGGGCCATCATACCCTCCGATGCCTCCGTCGCTAGGACCCGGCCCGTTTTTCCGCGATACGCCTCACAACGCTGCGCCCTCCCGGATCCAGGCCTCGATGTGGCAGTACTCCGATGGGTCGAGGACCGAGGCTCCGGGAGGCATCCGCGGAAGGGTCGTCCCATTGACGATGCGCCAAAGCTCAGAGGCATCGGCCTGGCCCGGAACGACCCAGCGCCCCGTTCCGAGGAGCAGGTCCTGCTCGACCTCCGCCCGCAGATCGAGGTGGCCGGCTCCAGTGGCCGTGGCGTGGCAAACATCGCAACGCGCCGCGAAGAACTCCTGAACCCCGTCCCAGGTGGCGGCGTACAGGCACGCCGGGGGCTCGGTGTCGGTATCCGTGTCGGTATCGGTGTCGGTGTCGGTGTCGGTGTCGGTGTCGCCGCTCGCGTCGCCCTCCTCCGCTCCGTCCGCACACGACAGCCCCACCGCCCACACCGCAACCCAGGCTGTTCGCATCCACCCTCCGACGTTGGCGCCAACCGCGCCCCCGGTTAGCCCGGGTCTGTAACGCGCGACGGACGGGGTGTAGCGCAGTCTGGTAGCGCACCTGCTTTGGGAGCAGGGGGCCGCCGGTTCGAATCCGGCCACCCCGATCTCGCTACAAGCTGGGTTTTTCATCCACCGGCCGCCTGCTCGGCGAGCTGGCCTGACCGTTCCTGTCCAGCATCCGTGGTCGCGATCCGCAAACGAACTTCCTCGACCGCCTGATTTCTCGACGGCGCAAGTTCAGCAGATACCCGCACGACGGTGTGTTGGCCGCCGCTGCCGATGGCGCCTGACGGACCGAAACGGTAGATAGCTCCTCACTCGTGGCTCCAATGCGACTCGGCACGAGAGGCACCAGCCGACGACAAGCGCAGCGCCGGCGCGCCCGGTCGGGCCCGGGTTTCAGCAGGATCGGGCATGGGGTTGCGGGACCGATCTCTTCGCTGTAGCGTCCGTAGCGGCACCGGCCCCTTGCGGCGCCCGGCAGTACCGCCGATCATCACCGCTCGAGGAGACCTCGTGGCCCACGAAATATCGGTTCTCGCACGGTCATCGATGATTGGAGCAATCGGATCGCTGGCCCTCGGTTCGAACGCGTGGGCCCAGAGTTGTCCGGCGAACATGCCGGTATGCATCGGGATCGACGGAGGCGCCTGCGCCTACACGGACCCGACACGGCCTACGCCGCTGCGACGAGCAGCGTCTTCATCGCCGGGGCTGACGCTTCTGGAGATCCTGTCGAGATCGCGGTGACCACCGCCACGGGACTCCCCGTCTACCAGTCGGCCCCGTCCGGCTTCACCGGCGCAGACATCCTCGGTTCCAAGGCCAATGACTGCTCCACCGAGGCCGCGATCGGTGATCCCCAGCCGATCCTGCGCGGCGTCGGGAACCGGGTGCTCGACATCTACAGCAACGCGGCCTTCGTCTCAAGCCTCGACCTCCGGCTCGCTCACCTAGATCTGGTCGACGGGGACGCGCTCGGCCTGAACGGCGGGCTTGTGTCGATCGAGCAGTTTATCACGATCGGCAACCCGATCACGTTCCAGGATGTGTACTTCGCGAACGGGCACTCCGACCAGAACGGCGGGTGTCTGTATGCGAACACCGCCGGAGTCCTGCGCTTCGAGGACTCGGTCTTCGAGAACTGCAGTTCCGATGCCAATGGGGGCGCGATCTGGGCGACGGGGCCGAACTATGGCGTGACGCTCGAGAACACCATCGTCCGCAACTCCACCGCGTTCGACAAGGGCGGGGGCATCGTGGCCGACAACCTGCAGCTCGATCTGATCGGCACCTCGTCCGTCGAAGGATGTACCGGCGGAATCGGAGGGGGCATCTGGTCGGGAGGCACAGGCTGGACTGGGGCGCCCGCGACCGTAACCCTGGCGGACAGCGCCCAGATCACCGGAAATCACGCGACGGTCGATGGCGGTGGCATCTACATCGATGGAAACGAGGAGCCCATTCCTCCCGCGCCAGCGCTAATTACCGAACTTGGCACTCGGATCGCGGACAACACCACGGATGGCAACGGAGGGGGCATCTACCTCAGCGCGGCGGATGTCGACCTTGTCGACACCGAGATCACGAACAACGTCGCGATGGGCGATGGCGGCGGCATCTTCACGACCGGCGACGTGACCGGGAACTTCCCTACGCACCTGAACTTGCGCGGAAGCACCGCGATCACCGCCTGCGATGCCGTGCGTGGTGGCGGGATCTTCTCGGAGGGAACCATCCTCTTCACGGTCGACGACGTGACCATCGAGTTCAACACCGCGATCGACGGGGGCGGTGTGTACATGAACCAGA
>CANLGQ010000045.1 GCA_947490265.1 Pseudomonadota bacterium
GACGACCTCTCCCAGGCGGCTGACCGGCTCGGTCGCGGGCTCGTGGGGATCGGCTGGATCCTGCTCCTGGCCTTCCTGGTCTTGATTCGCCGCCTAGATGGTGGATTGGGTTGGGTTTTCCTGATCCTCGCCATTTCGTGGTGCGGCGACACCGGCGGCTATTTCGCCGGCAGGTTCTTCGGTCGGACCCCTCTCTATCCTCGGATCAGCCCCAAGAAGACCTGGGAGGGGGTGGGAGGCGCGATTACATTGTCCGTGGTTGGGGTGTTTGCCGTTCGGGCGCTCGGCCTGCCGCAGCTCCCGGTCGTCCCCGCCTTGGCGCTCGGCGTGGGGTCGTGCGCCCTCGGAATCCTCGGTGACCTGGCGGAGTCGATGCTCAAGCGGGCGTTCCAGGTCAAAGACAGCGGGATCCTGCTTCCCGGGCACGGCGGCATCCTGGATCGCATCGATTCGGTGATGTTCGTCGCTCCTGCCGTGTTCCTGGTCGCCGCGCTGATCCAGGGAGGCGGAGCGTGATCGCTATTGTGACGACCGGCATCGCCGGGCTCGCCATGATCGGCTTTCTCGTCTGGATCCACGAACTCGGGCACTACCTGGTGGCCAAGGCCTTCCGGATCGGCGCGCCGGTGTTCTCCCTCGGCATCGGACCGCGGCTCGCCGGCTTCAAGTGGCGTGGCACCGACTGGCGTATCTCGATGTTGCCGGTTGGAGGCTACGTTCAGCTGGAGGGGGCCGATCCGTTCGGCGATCCGGACGGCGACGCCGACGTCGATCCGGAGTCCGACTTCATGCGCAAGCCCGTCTGGCAGCGCCTCTTGGTGATGGCGGCCGGCCCCGTGGCGAATCTGGTGCTGCCGATCTTGCTGTTCACCACCGTGTTGATGTTGGGGGAACCCCAGCCAGACAACCATGTCGGGCTGGTCTTGCCCGACGGGGGTGCGGCGGCGGCCGGCATCCAGCCCGGCGATCGCCTGGTCGCCGTCGAGGGGCACCGGGTCGCGGTCTGGGGCGACCTCATGGATCGGCTGGCCGGGCGTGCGGGACGGGACACGCGGATCACCCTCGAGCGCGGCGGCCAAACGCTCGACGTCGTTCTTGACGGCTCGGGGCTGGCGCTGACGGAGTTCGACCGCATCGACTCGAACCCGATCGGGATGTACCAGTCGAGCTACTCGAGTCGGATCGGGGTGGACGATCCGTCGAGTCCGGCTGGGCGTGCGGGCCTTCGCACCGGCGACGCCATCGTCGAGGTCGACGGCACGCCGATCGCGAACCTGGAGGCGCTCCGCGCGGCATTGGCCGTCGGCGAGCGCCATCAGGTGAGCGTGCTGACCCAGCAGGCCGGCGCGGTCGCGCGACGGGACGGGATCGCGCTCGAATCGGATCGGAACTGGGCGCCACGCGAGGGTGACCCGCTCGCGGATCGGTTCGGCCTGATCCCCGTGCTGGCGTTCGTCGGCACGGTGACGTCGGATGGCGCTGCGGCCCAGGCAGGGATCCTGGCCGATGATCGACTCTGGTCGGTCGACGGACACCCGATCGCGAACTGGTCCGACCTCGTCACCCGGGTGGGGGCTACCGTGGAGACCCCGTCCGCCGAGGCGGTACCGCGGCCCTTGCAACTCGTCGTCTACCGGGGGGGCGAACAGATTGCGGTCGTTCTCACGCCGCGACTGCAGCGCGACATCGTCATCAGCGAGGTGCGCTGGCGGCCCGTCATGGGCGTGACGCAATACCCCGACGTCTACGTAGAGGGAGGGATCGTAAAGAAATACTATAGTTTCTTTCAGGCGATTCCGCGCGCGCTCACCGAGACGAAGCTGGTCGCGCTGCACACCTTCACCAGCTTGGGAAACCTGTTGACCGGCGAGTTGAAGATCCGGGAGGGCCTCGGCGGACCCGTGGCGATGTTCCGCACCGCTGCCATGGCCTGGAACGATGGGCCGTTTGCCTTCGCTCGAACCATCGGCATCGTCAGCTTCGGCCTCGGCGTGATGAACTTCCTGCCGGTCCCCGTGCTCGATGGGGGGCAGATCCTGTTCTACTCCATCGAGGGCCTTCGCGGCCGACCCCTCTCGCACCAGCTTCGGGAGCGGGTTCAGGCGGTGGGCGTCCTGGCCCTCGTGGCGCTGATGCTCCTCGTGACCCTGTTCGACATCGACACCTGGCTCTCCGGGTGATCTTGGCGATCGACACCGTGGCGCCGGTCGTCGGCGTCGCGCTGCTGGACGGGCTGCGATGCGCGACGCGTGTCGAGCGCGTCGTGCGCGGCACCGAGACCCGTCTTCCGGCCTGGATCCGAGCGCTGTGCGCGGAATTCGACGTCGGGCCCGGGGCGATCACGGGGGTTGCCGTCGCCGTCGGTCCGGGGGCGTTCACCGGGCTTCGGGTGGGAATCGCTACCGCTACCGGCCTGGCCATGGCGCTCGGCGTACCGGTCTGGCCGTGCGACGGCCTGCGCCCCCGCGCCGAGCGGGTCGGCCGGGGTGAGGTCCTCGCGTTGTTAGACGCGAGAAAGGGCCGGTTCTATGCAGCCCGCTATCGCCACGGGCAGGAGCTGTCCCCCCCCGCCGACGTGGCGCCCGAGGTGGCCCTGGCTGGGCTGTCGGCCGGTTTTTTCGCCGTCGGGGAGGGGGCGGTGGTGCTCCGCGCCGCGATCGAAGCCGCCGGGGGCCAGGTGGCGGACGGGGCCGATCAACCGGGCGTGGAGCAGCTCGCTCGGCTTGGGGAGGCCGCGTTTTCCGCGGGGCAGGGGAGAGATCCCGTGGAGATCCGCCCCTTGTATGTTCGTGAGCCGGATGCAATTCCCGTGGCCGAGCGGAGGACTGGATGGACCTGAAGGTGGGCGTGGCCGGGGCGACCGGTGCCCTTGGAGCCGAGATTCTGAAAGTATTGGACAAAGCCCCCTGGCGGCCCAAGGTGGTGGTGCCGTCGGCCAGCGCCCGGACCGCCATCGACGCGGTGTCCTACGGCGAGTCGCGTCTGACGGTCGAAGACCTCGCGACCGAGGAACTCGGCGAGCTCGACCTGCTGATCCTGGCGGTCCCTCCTGCGATCGCTCAGCCGATCGTCTCCCAGGCGATCGCAGACGGGCTGCTCATCGTGGATGCGTCGGCCTCGCTCCCCGGAGTTCCCCTGGTCGTGCCCTGGATCAACCCCGAGGTCTTGGCCGACGCTCGTGCGGTGGCGGTTCCCGATGGCCCTGCCTTGCTCTTGGCCTCGATCCTCGGTCCGCTGGGCCGCGCTGGGATCGCTGGCGAGGTCGACGCCACGGTGCTGGTGCCGGCTTCTGCCTTCGGCAAGAGCGGGATCGACGAATTATCGAAGGCTGTCGTGGCATTGTTCAACAGTGGGACCGCTCCGCGCAAGATCTTCGACGGAGGCCTCGCCTTCGACCTCGCGCCGGTCGTCGGTGGCGGGGTGACCGAGGCGGGCTGGACCGACCGAGAGCTGTCCACTAGCTCCGCGGTCCGAATTCTGACCGGTTGGGAGGGCGAGATCCGCATTACCCTCGTCTTGGCGCCGCTGTTCTCGGGCCTCTCCGCGACCGTGTCGCTCCGGCCGCGCCGCCGCGTCCTGGCCGACCTCGCGCTCCGGGTGCTCGCCGACGGCGGTGCGCGGATCGGAGGGAACGACGCGCGCGCAGTTCCGCGGCCCCGGAAGGTCGAAGGTCGCCCGTTCGCGCACGTCGGGCGCGTCCGCGCCAGCCCGGCTGGCGACCACCTGAGCCTGTGGATCACGATGGACAACCTCCACACCGCCGCGGTCGCCGCGGTCGGCGCCGCGGGGGCGATGGTCCGCAGGACGGGCTGACACGGGCGAGTGCCCCGAGCCCGGCTCCAGTGACAACTTGTCACGGGGGCGGGTCGTGTTCGCGAAGCATCCGGCGTTTCCGGCCGGTACGATTCTTGCAATAGGCAGCAGCATGTGGTGGATCGCGACAGCGTTGGCCGTGCCCCCCGACAAGCAGGTCGCCAACTTGGTGGTCGGCGAGGCCCAGCTCGACCGCTTCGTGACCTCCCCGGACGGCCGCTTCGTGACCGGGCGAGACGAGCGAACCAATGCTGAGAACGCCTGGGTCTTGGACATCGATACCTGGACGATCGCCACCACCGAACCGTGCCGGGTCGGCGGGGTGGGGGTTCGGGCGATCGAAGGGACCGAGGCCGCAGATCTGTGGATCGCCTGCTCCGATGGCACCCTTCGGCTCGAGCGGTGGGAGGAGGGGGTCATCAGCCCCGTCGACGACGACCAAGGCGTCCCGATCTCCATCGACGTCGCCGATGGGCTGGCGTCGGCCTGGTACGCGGCGTTCACCGATCGGGTGTATGCCCTGTCGTACACGGGAGACGCCGGTGTCGTCTACGTGTTCGATCCCGAGACGCAGGCCGTCGAGAGCACCATCAACCTCTCGGCGGCGAGCGGGTACGAGACCTTGGCCGAAGGGGTCGTGTCACTCGACGGCGTTCGCCTGATGATTGCGCACGGTGCCGGGCGGGTCACCAGCATCGAGCTGGGCTCCCACACCATGTCGACCGATACCGGGTTCTTCGCTTTGACGGATCCGCTCGACGTCACGCCTTCGCTCGCCAACGGGATCTATGCCCTCGACGGGGAGGGCCGCCTCGCGGAGTATCAGCCTCTCGGCAACCAATGGCTTTACCTGACGGGGATCGCGGTTGCCGACCTCCAGCCTCACGCCCTCGTGTACAACCCGACGCTCGGCGACGAGTGGATGGTCGTGTTCGGCGACGTGGTCCGTGTATGGACCCTGTCCAACGGCGTCTTCGACGACACCGAGCCCCACTGGGAGAGCGGCGAGCTGTTGAACCTCGTTCACGACGGGATCGCCACCGACAACTACGTGTTCGGGGGGGGCGAGGGCGGCGGATTGCGCGTCATCACCGCGCGGCCGTGGGTTGAGCCGACGTCGATTTCGGTCGCCCCGTCGGCGGCAATCACCGGTGAGAGCGTTAGCGTCACGTTCACGGTCGACGAAGACGTGGATTGGGCGCTCCACCTCGGCGGTGACCGATCCGGTAGTGGCCCGGTGTTGGTGCGTGGCACGGCGCTCGCCGGGATCGAGACCGCCGCAGTCGCAACGGTAAGCGCCACGTGGGTGGAAGGGGCGAACCGCCTCTATGTGATCGCGACCGACCCGAGCGGTCTCACCGGGCACGGTGCGGTGAGCGTGACCGTCGACAACCCACCGAGTGTTCCGACGATCACCGAGAGTTCGCTCGGTTTCGCCGGGTCACGCCTGATCCTGGCCTTCGACGGCATCGTCGATGCAGATCTGGATCACTACGACATCTACGTAAGTGAAACCCCCTTTACCGCTGCGGAGTACCCGACGGGGGGGCCGAAGACCGAAATCCTCGACGTGACCTACCCGGTCGTCGTGACCGCCGAGCCCGGCGTTCGGGTGGACCAACAGCTCTATCCGCTGGTGGACGGGACGGAATACTGGGTTGCGGTTCGATCGGTTGATGCGGGTGGACAGGAGAGCGCGATGAGCACGGTGGTGAGCGAGTTTCCTCGCGAGGGTCTGAACGCGGCGGAGACGGCGGGGGAAGTCGGCGGCGGGCCGTGCTCGACCGGTCCCACGGCGCCATGGGCGGCGCTTGGCTTGATCGCCCTGGCGGTGCGGAGAGCGCGCCGGCCCGCCGCCCTGCTCTCGTTGGCCTTGCCCGGCATCGCGTCCGCCACCGACGAGCGGGAACACTGGTGGAATGCCCATGATCTCAGCCAGGCCCGCGGCAACTTCGAGATCCGGTACGGCTCGGTCAACTTCGAGGACCCGGCGATCACCGACGTCTACGATCGGGGGGCGAAGAACGTGCTCGCCGTCGAGGCCGGTCCGCAGATCGCGCGGTTCTTCGAGGTAGACCTCGGACTCGGCTTCATCCAGGAGCTGGCGACCACCGAGTCGGACGGCGTCGACAGTGTCGAGAAGACGATGCTCACCGCCTGGCCGCTCACCTGCGACGGGACGCTGCGAATCCACGTCCTCGACGAGCAGGTGGTCGTGCCGCACGTCCGGTTCGGCGTCGATTATCTTGTTTGGAACGAGATCGACGACTCGGTCGACTTCACTGGCAAGGACAAGATCCACGGGACCAAGCTCGGCACCCATTGGGCGGTCGGCGGGGGCCTCCTGCTGGATGTCTTCGCCCCGCGGCGGGCGAGCCTCCTCGAGGCGCAGAGCGGCATCAACGACACCTGGGTCGTCGCCGAGTTTCGAAAGCAGGCGATCGACGATCGGGAAGCCTTCTGGAAGTCCGGGAGCGGGAAGGGACTCGACTTCACCGGCACCTCGTTCACGGTCGGTGTGAAGCTGGACTACTGAGCCGATGCGCGTTCGCCTGGTCCTTGAATATGACGGGACGGACTTCGCCGGCTACCAGCTTCAACCCGAGCATCCGTCGATACAAGGCGCCGTGGAGCAGGCACTGGGCGTGGCGCTTCGCCACCCGGTGCGCATCGCGGTGGCCGGTCGCACCGACTCGGGGGTGCATGCACGCATGCAGGTCGTGGCATTCGATTCAGAGCCCCCGATCGCGCTAGACCGGTTGCGAGCCGCCCTGAACGGCCTGCTGCCCTCGTCGATCGGTTGTGTGGAGGCCGAGGAGGCCGCGCCCGACTTCGACCCTCGGCGCACCCCACACCGCAAGCAGTACATCTACCGCTGGCTGGATCGCCCGGGGAGGAGCCCCCTTCGGGCGCGGTACTCCTGGCACGTGAACCGTCGCCTCGATGAGGTGGCGATGGCCGCCGGCGCAGCGAACCTCGTCGGTCAGCACGACTTCACGTCGTTCCGCGCGGCTGGCTGTGCCGCGCGCACTCCCGTCCGGACGCTCCCTCGCATCGAGGTGTTGCGGGTCGGCGACGAGGTGCATCTGATCACCGAGGGCACCGGGTATCTCCGGCACATGATCCGCATCATGGCGGGCACGCTCCTCGAGGTCGGGCGTGGCGCCCGACCGCCCACCTGGGTCGGCGACGTGCTCGCGGCCCGCGACCGCAGCGCGGCCGGTAAGACGGCTCCGGCCAAGGGTCTCACGCTCGAGTGGATCCGCTACACAGCCGAATCCACCCCGCCCTGACTACCAGTCTTCTTCGCCGCCGCCGCCGCCGCCGCCGCCGCCGCCGCTGGCGCCGCCGCCCTCCTCCTCCTCGTCCTCGTCGAGCTCGGGCGCGTCGTCGTCCTCGTCGTCCTCGTCGTCTTCGAGCAGACCGAGATCCTCCTCGTCCTCGCCCGGCGTTCCGGCTTCGCTCTCCTCGTCCTCACGACCCTTGCGGGCTGGGCCGCGGCCTCCCAGCAAGCTCCGGATGTCGCGCGAAGGTGCCTCGCGTTGATCGGCGCCACACTCTGGGCATGCCGGCACGGGCCGGCCGAGATCATAGAACTTCGTGCCGCATTTGAAGCAGGCAAATCGCGCGCCGAGCCTGGTCTTGTCCAGCAATCGGGCCTCCTCGATGGAACGGGCACCCCGCTTACCACGGGCCGACGGCGCGTCAAGGCGTTGTGTGCGCGCGGGGAGCGGGGTGTTACGAGCGGCCAGTCATCGGCTTGCCTGGAGATCCAATGCGTCAACCGGCCCTCGTTATTCTGCTCGTCGCGGCTGTCGGCTGCCAAACCGGTGGAGATTTGCCGGTCTGCAACCTGCTTTCCAGCGATGTGCGGGTCGACAAGCTCGCCGCCGGTGACGAGGTGGAGAGCGAGGGCACACTTCTCTGCGTAAGCCAAAGTGGCAAGGTGTTTGTGGCGTGGGTCGACAATCGCACCGGAACCGACGTGATCTGGCTGAACAGCTCGACCGACGGGGCGAAGACCTTCCTCGGCAACGCCGTGCAGGTGAACCAGGGCCTCGAAGGGGCAGAGACCCCGAGCCATGTCTACAATCCGGCGCTCGCGTGTACCGATGATCAAGTCTACGTGGCCTGGGAAGACGATCGCGACGGCGAGTTGCAGAACCACAACATCTACTTCAACTCCTCCGAAGACAACGGAAAGACCTGGCGCGAACAAGACGTCGCCCTCGACAACGATCCGGAGGGTCGGTACTTCAGCGAAGTTCCGGTGCTGTCCGCGGTCGACGACCTCGTCTACGTCGCCTGGTTCTCCGGGGATTTCGGGTCGTTCGACATCTTCCTCGCCGCCTCGGAGGACGCGGGGGCGACCTGGGGGCTCCCGGTCGCGGTCGAGTCCGACGTGCCGGGCTCGGCCTACTCGGCCAATCCTTCGATGGTCGCGCAGTCCGATGGCACCGTGTTCGTGGCGTGGGAGGACTCCCGGAACGCGCTCACGGTCGACGATGGAAACGACATCTACTTCGCGAAATCGGTGAATCGGGGCGGGAGCTTCTCGACCGACATCCGGCTCGATGGGGGCGATGACGCGGGAGACCACAACAGCTTCACCCCCCAGATCGCAGCGGACGGCAGCAACATCTACGTGGTGTGGTTCGATGGTCGCAACGCGCAAGAGGCCGATGGCCCCCGCGATATCTACGCCAACTACTCGGCGGATGGCGGCAACAACTGGCAATCCAATGCCACCATCGTCGAGGATGCCCAGGGCGAATACGCCAATCAGCCTGGGTTCTTCAACTCCCGGTTCCCGGTGCTGGCCGTCAAGGGCAACGAAGCGGTCGTCGCCTGGGAGGACAACCGGGGGATTGGCTACGACATCTACGCCCGGCGCATGGTCGATGGGGCCCCCGAGGGAGCCGAGGCCCGACTCGACGGCGGAAACCTCACCACGCCCTCGGGCTTTGGCCAGGCGAACAGCCTGCGGCCCCAGCTTTCCTCGTCGGGGAGCAACGTGGTGGTGGTGTGGTCCGATGACCGGGCGGTCGACGACGCGGCCAGCGGCTTTTCCGACCTCTACTACAACTGCACCCACGACTTCGGAAAGACCTGGGATGCGGAGGACAAGCGGGTCGACAACGTCACCGCGGGGGCTTCCTTCAAGGTCGACGTCAACGTGGCCCTGATCGGGGAGACGATCACGGCGGCGTGGGCCGACGGTCGCGATGGTTCGTCAGACATCTGGGTTCACACCATGACGAAGGGGGAAGCGGCCGACTACGTGGTGGATGGCGACCCCGACCTCTGCGTGCGCGAGGATCCAGTGGACGCCACGACCGGTGGTACAACCCGCACGCGCGAGTAGCGCTTGACGTCACCCCCTCGCGCCGATAACGGGGAGGGCCCGCCGCCCCCGGTGCCGTCGGTCGGGCATTCCGAGGAACTCATGAACAAGACGTATAGCGCAAAGCCAGGCGAAGTCGCCCGGAACTGGTATGTGGTCGATGCGACGGGCTTGCCTGTCGGGCGTCTCGCCAGCCGGATCGCCAATGTGCTGCGCGGATGCCATAAGCCGCAATTCACCTCGCACGTCGACACCGGCGACTTCGTCGTGGTGATCAACGCCGACAAGGTAGAGTTCACGGGTCGCAAGCTCGACCAGAAGTTCTACCACCACTACACCGGCTATCCGGGTGGTCTGAGGTCGATCAGCGCGCGTGCCTTGCGCCAGACGGATCCCGAGCGGCTGCTCCGCCAGGCCGTCGAGGGCATGCTCCCGAAGAACCGCCTCTCCCGGCAGCTGATCACGAAGCTGAAGGTGTACGCCGGCACGGAGCATCCGCACCGCGCCCAGTCGCCGCAGACTCTTCCCGAATCCATCTGAACCAAACTTAGGATCCGAACAACATGGCTCGCCGCCCGACCACCAAGTTCTACGGCACAGGCCGCCGCAAGACGGCCACTGCGCGTGTCTTCCTTTGGCCCGGCACTGGCCGCATCCTGGTGAATCGTCGCCCGATCGAGGCGTACTTCCCGCGCGAAACCCTTCGGATGGACCTGCGGCAGCCCCTGGAGCTCGCCCAGGCCACCACCCAGTTCGACGCGTATGTCACCGTCGCTGGCGGTGGCGCGACCGGCCAGGCTGGCGCGGTGCGCCTCGGCATCGCCCGGGCACTCCTGAAGGTGAACCCCGAGTGGCGCAAGCTGCTCAAGCCGGCCGGCATGCTCACCCGCGACTCGCGGAAGGTTGAGCGCAAGAAGTACGGCCAGTCTGGCGCTCGTCGCCGGTTCCAGTTCAGCAAGCGCTAGTTCGCTGGCGGTCTGGGTCGTTATCCCCGCGCGGTTCGCGGCGACCCGCTTGCCGGGAAAGCCACTGGCCCTCTTGGGTGGGCTTCCCCTCATCGAGCAGGTTCGCCGCCGGGCACTCGAGGTCGCCGGGGTGGATCGGGTGGTCGTCGCCACCGACGACGCCCGGATCGCGCGGGTCGTCCGGGAAGGCGGCGGCGAGGCGCTGCTCACCGGGCCGGCGCCGAGCGGCACCCACCGCTGCCGTCTGGCGGTCGACGCCGAGGCGTGTCCGGCCGAGGTCATCGTGAACGTGCAGGGCGATCAGCCGCTCCTCGACCCGCGTCATGTCGAGCGCGTGCTGGCGGCTCTGGGCGACGGGCCCATCGCCACCGCGGCTGCCCCCCTGCTCGCCGATCCGGGTGACCCGCAGCGGGTGAAGGTCGTGATCGACGCCGCTGGCCGCGCCCTCTACTTCTCGCGCTCGGCCATCCCGCATCGCGGGCCCTGGTTGCAGCACGCCGGGATCTACGCCTTTACGCGCGCAGGCCTTCGCGCCGCCACCGACGCTCCGCGGTCCCCCCTGTGCGTGTCGGAAGACCTGGAGCAGCTCGCCTGGCTCGAGGCGGGGATCCGGATTCGGGTCGCGCAGGTCGAGGCGATCCCGCCGTCGGTGGATACGCCCGAGCAACTCGCCGCGATCTCCTCCGTTTTCGACGCCTCACGCTGAGTTCTCACTCGCGCGGGCGCCCGGACTCGGTTCCGTCGGGTTACGCCGAGACGTTCGATCAGGGGGGGCGTGATGCGCACCAAGTTCATCTTCATCACGGGCGGCGTCCTCTCCTCCCTCGGCAAGGGGCTGTCGGCGGCGGCCCTCGGCGCGGTGCTCGAGTCGCGCGGCCTTCGGGTGACCAACCTCAAGATGGACCCGTACATCAACGTCGATCCCGGAACCATGTCGCCGTACCAGCACGGCGAGGTGTTCGTCACCGACGACGGGGCGGAGACCGACCTCGACCTCGGGCACTACGAGCGGTTCACGTCGGTGCGCACCAGCCAGTCCAACAACTTCACGACGGGATCCGTGTATCGCACGGTCATCGAGAAGGAACGACGTGGCGAATACCTCGGGCGCACCGTTCAAGTGATCCCGCACATCACGGACGAGATCAAGCGCCGCATTCACGCTGCGGCCGACGGGGTGGATCTCGCGATCATCGAGGTCGGTGGAACGGTGGGCGACATCGAGAGCCTTCCGTTTCTCGAGGCGATCCGCCAGGTCCGCAACGACGTCGGTGGGGCACATGCGCTCTACATCCATGTGACGCTCGTGCCGTTCATCAAGACCGCCGGCGAGCTGAAGACCAAGCCTACGCAGCACTCCGTTAAGGAGCTCCTCACGCTCGGGATTCAGCCCGATCTCCTCTTTTGTCGAACGGATCGGGCGGTCCCTCGCGACATCAAGCAGAAGATCGCCCAGTCCTGCAACCTGGCCGAGGCCGACGTGATCAGCGTGCCCGACGTGGCGCACATCTACGAGCTTCCGCTGGCCCTGCAGGCGGAAGGCGTCGACGATCGGGTGTGCGAAAAGCTGGGAATTTGGGCGGCCAAGGCACACCTTCAGCCCTGGGCCGATATTGCCGGGCGCCTTCGGGCGCCGCGCGAGCGGGTGCGCATCGCCATTGTCGGAAAGTACGTGCATCTCACCGACACCTACAAGTCGCTGAACGAGGCGCTCACCCACGGCGGCCTCGCGGCGGGCTGTGCGGTCGACCTGCACTACATCGACAGCGAGACCCTCGACGTGCGCGACACCCGGAGCCAGCTCGACGGGTGCGACGGCGTGCTCATCCCCGGCGGGTTCGGCGAGCGGGGCACTGAGGGAAAGATCGCGGCGATCCGATGGGCCCGCGAGAGTGGGGTTCCCTTCTTTGGGATCTGCCTCGGCCTGCAGCTCGCCGTCGTCGAGTTCGCTCGACACGTGCTCGGGCTCACCGGCGCCATGTCCCGTGAATTCGACCCGGAACCGCGCCATCCGGTGATCGAGATCCTGGAGTCACAGCGGACGGTGGCCGAGAAGGGCGGGACCATGCGCCTCGGCGCCTATCCCTGTAACATCGGAGAAGGAACGCTCGCTCGCCGTGTTTACGGTGCGGATGTGATCTCTGAGCGCCATCGGCACCGCTACGAGGTGAACCCCGCCTACCACGAACGGTTGGTGCAGGCCGGTCTCGCGATCTCGGGCTGCTCGCCGGATCACACCCTGGCCGAGATCGTCGAAATCTCGGACCATCCGTGGTTTCTCGCGTGTCAGTTCCACCCGGAATTCAAGAGCCGCCCGCTCGCTCCCCATCCGTTGTTCTCCAGCTTCGTTCGGGCGAGCCTGGAGCGACGCCGCGGCCGCGAACTCGGCGACGGGCGGGCGCGTGCCGAGGGTCCGCCGAGTCCGGAGGCGTGATCGGCTGGCTGGCAGCGCTCACCGGCTGCAGCGCCCCCGCGATCGTGGCTCGCGGCCCCGAAGCGGAGCTGCACGGGGTCCACGCTCGCCTGGGCGTCGGCGAGCAGGCCCCTCAGGTCTGGCTGGCCAGCGCCTGGCTCGGCCCCGATGGCACTGGCCGCGGTTCGCCCGCCGAAGCGCGGATCGAGGGTCCGACCCCGCTGGTGGTCACGGGCGACCGGTCGAGCTGGGCGCTTGCCGAGAAGCGCGTGACCTTCGACGGCCATGTGCGCGCCACGCGGGGTGAGGTTGTCCTGACCGCTGAGCGAATGGAGCTCTGGTGGGCGGGCGACAAGGTCGATCGGGTGGTGGCGACCGGCGGGGTGGAGGTGCGACGGGGCGACCGCCTGGCCACCGCCGGTCGGGCCGAACTCGCGGTCGCCACCGGCCGGATCGACCTGCGCGATCATCCCACCGTCCTCGAGGCGGGGAACCGCCTCGTGGGAGAGTCCATGGCGCTCTACCTCGACGACGACCGCCTGGATTGCGAGCAGTGCCGGCTGGAGATCGAGGGTGAGGCACTGCGCCCGGTCGCGCCGTCACCGTGAGTCCACCGGCCCTCACCGCGGAGCGACTCGTCCGCAACTACGGGGGCGCCGGGGTGGGCGGGGTGGACCTCGCGGTGCACCGGGGCGAGGTCCTGGGCGTGCTGGGTCCCAACGGAGCGGGGAAGTCGACCCTGTTCCGCCTCCTCGCGGGTGCCGAGGCGCCCGATTCGGGCCGGGTGACGCTCGGTGGGGTCGATGTCACCGGCTGGCCGCTCCATCGCCGAGCACGCGCCGGGCTCGCCTGGCTACCCCAGGGTTCGAGCGTGCTCCCCCGGCTGACGGTACGGGACAACCTGGGGATCGCGCTCAGCGCGGTGGGCCGGGTGGGCGAGCTCGACGAGCGACTGGCAGCGGCCGACCTGGCGTCGCTGAGCGAGCGCCGGGCCGGGGACCTCTCCGGTGGCGAGCGCCGGCGCCTCGAACTCGCGCGCGCATTGGCGCTCTCGCCCCAGGTGGTGCTCCTCGACGAGCCGTTTGCGGGAGTCGATCCACGGCACGTGGCGGATCTCTCCAGGCGGATCGGCGCCTTGGCCGCTGAGGGTCTGGCGGTCATCCTCACCGACCACGCGGTGCGGGAGGCCCTCGCGGTGTGTCATCGAGCGATTCTCCTCGACGGGGGTGTGGTGCAGGTCGCAGGGACCGCCAGCGCGGTGGCGAGCGATCCGCGCGCGCGCGCCCGCTATCTCGGCACGCTCCTCGACCCACCGTGAGAGGGTGCCTTCGCCCGGATGCCTGGCTCGACATCCGCTCGAGGGAGCTTGTCACCGCCTCCCTGTGGCTTATAATGGTTCGAGACAGTGAGAGTCGGGATTAGCGAAGATCGAAGCCCCCGTTTGCGTGGCGGGGGTGGGAGCGCGTTCGGAATGCGGCAGGGGATCGAGCAACTCGCAACGATGACCCACGGCCTGGTGATGACGCCCAGGCTGCAGCAGGCGATCAAGCTCCTTCAGTACAATCACATCGAGATGTTGGCGCACGTCGAGGAGGCCCTGCTCGAGAACCCGACCCTCGAGGCGACTGCCGCCGAGGCCCAGTTCGACGAGTCGGAGCAGAAAGTCCGCGATGCGGCCTCGGCCGGCGATGAGGCCTCCCCCGAGGGAGGTGGGCCGGCGGAGAGCGGCCTCGATTGGGAGCGCGTGCTGGAGCAGATGAACGATCGCTCGCGCGGGCCCGAGATGTCTGGGGGAACGATCCACGACGATCTCCCTCCGATCGAGGCCAACCTCACCTACGGGCAGACCCTGCCGCAGCACCTGGAATTCCAGCTCCACATGCTGCGCGCGAGCGCCGCTGAGACCGCCGCGGCCGATGTGGTGCTCAACAACCTCGATGACCGCGGGTGGCTCAGCATCACCGCTGAGGAGGTCGCCGCGGCCGCCGAGGTGACGCTCGAGGAAGCGATCGACGGGATCGAGCTGATTCAGACCCTCGATCCGCTGGGATGTGGGGCGCGAAGCTTGGGGGAGTGCCTCCGGATCCAGGCCGAGGTCTACTTTCCAGAAGACCCGATCTTCCCGGTGTTGCTCATCGACGAGCACCTCCACGACCTCGAACGCAGGAACTACGCGGGGATCGCGAAGGCGCTCGCGATCGATCTAGAGGACGTGGTCGAATATCATCGGATGATCCGCGAGCACCTCGACCCGATGCCGGGCCGTGCCTTTACCGGCGATGATGCGCGGTACGTGATTCCCGACATTACCTGTGTGAAAATGGGAAATGATTGGCTGATCACGTTGAACGAAGACGGGATGCCTGATCTCCGGGTGAGTCGGTATTACCAGAAGATTCTGAAGGGAGCTTCCAAGGCGGATAAAGAGTACCTTCTCGACAAGCTCCGGGGCGCGGAGTTCCTGATCAAGTCCATCCACAAGCGCCGAAAGACCATCCGGCGAGTCATGGAGAGCATTCTCAAGCATCAGCGTGAGTTTTTCGAGTTTGGCGCCGACCACCTGCGTCCGCTCGTGCTGCAAGACGTGGCCGACGATGTCGGCGTGCACATGAGCACCGTTTCGCGCGCCACGACGAACAAGTACGTGAACACGTCGCATGGCATTTTCGAGCTGAAGTACTTCTTTTCCGCGGCGGTGCGCCAACAGACCGGTGGGGACATGGCCGCCGAGGCGATCCGGAACCGCATCAAGACGCTGATCAGCGCAGAAAACCAGCGAAAGCCCCTTTCCGACCAGCAGATCGCCGATACCCTGAGCAAGAAGGACGGCATCGCGGTCGCTCGCCGGACGGTGGCGAAGTATCGCGAAGCGCTCGGCATTTTGCCCTCCTCGCACCGCAAGCAGATGTTCTGAGGTCCGGATCCACCCCCAACGCGGAGTGTTCATGCACATCGAAGTCACCTTCAAGAACCTGCGACCGAGGGATGAAGTCAAGAAGCGAGCTCAGGCGCTGTACAAGAAGCTCGAGCGCTTTCTCGACCCCGCGTCGGAGGCCACGCTGGTGCTCGATGTGGAGCACGGACAGGCGATCCTGGAGCTGGTCGTCACGGTGAAAGGGGAGGTTCACAAGGCGGTGGAGGAAGATCCCGAGCTGCGCGCGGCGCTGGACAAGGTGTTCCACACCATGGAGATCCAGCTCCGTCGGGGCAAGGAGAAGCGCATCGCCGGCCGACGCGAGGTCGCGCGAGAGGATGGCTTCGTGAGTGAGGCGCCGGATTCGGAGTTGCCAACGGAAGTTCCGGTCCGCGCGTGACAGGGGGGTGACGCTCCGGAGGTAGGGCGTTAGGTCGGAGGGCCAAAAGGGAGCAAGCCAGATGGCCCTCAAGAACTACCTGTTCACGTCCGAATCCGTCACCGAAGGCCATCCGGACAAGATCTGCGACAACATCTCCGACGCGATCCTCGACCACTTCCTCGAGCAGGATCCGCGGGCGCGGGTCGCTTGCGAGACGAGCGTGAAGACCGGCTTCGTGCTGCTGGCGGGCGAGATCACCTCGACCGGCTCGGTCGACTACCCGGCGGTGGTGCGGCGCGTCGTGCGCGACATCGGCTACGACTCGTCAGACAAGGGTTTCGACGGCAACACCTGCGCGATCTTCGTCGCGGTCGAGCAGCAGAGCCCGGACATCGCGATGGGGGTCGACTCCGACAAGGATCGCGAGCAGGGAGCGGGCGACCAAGGGATGATGTTCGGCTATGCTTGCCGCGAAACGCCGACCCTCATGCCAGCGTCGATCTACTACGCCCATCGGCTCTCGGAGCGCCTCAGCGAGACCCGTCGGCGCGGCACGTTGCCGTTCCTCCGGCCCGACGGAAAGACCCAGGTCACCATCGAGTATCGCGATGGCCGGCCGGTCCGGGTGGATGCGGTCGTGGTCAGCTCTCAGCACTCCGACTCAGTGAGCCAGGAGGATCTGCGCCATGCGGTGATCGAGCAGGTGATCAAGCCGGTGATCCCGGCTGAGATGCTCGACTCCGCCACCCGCTACTTCGTCAACCCGACGGGCCGGTTCGTGATTGGCGGTCCCATGGGCGATGCCGGCCTCACCGGTCGCAAGATCATCGTGGACACCTACGGCGGACACGGGTCGCACGGAGGGGGAGCGTTCTCCGGGAAAGACCCCTCCAAAGTGGATCGGTCGGCGGCCTACATGATGCGCTACGTCGCGAAGAACCTGGTCGCCGCGGGGGCCTGTGAGCGGGCGCTCGTGCAGGTCGCCTACGCGATCGGCGTGGCCGATCCGGTCTCGGTGATGGTCGACACCTTCGGCACGGGTCAGGTCTCCGACGAGAGGCTCACGGAGTGCGTGCGAGAGCTGTTCCCGCTCAAGCCCGCCGCCCTGATCCGCCACCTGGATCTTTTGCGTCCCATCTACCGGGCTACCGCCGCGCATGGGCACTTTGGCCGAGAGCTCTTCCCATGGGAGAAAACCGACATGGCCGGCCGCGTGAAGACGTACCTGGCGTGATCGGCTAATCGCAGCCTCACAGGCTGCGGATCGACCACCTTGACCTGTCGGCGGCCCGTTGCTCTGCGCAGCCGATCGGCATAAGGTCCCGGTCCGGCGGAACGCCGCGTTGGAGAGCACATGGCCACAGCTTCCGGGGTCGGGGGCCACGCCGACGGGTTCGGCGCCACCCACCGAACCGACAACTGGTGGGTCGGACCAGTCCTTTCGGCGACGCTGTTCACCTCGTGGGTGCTGTACTACACGTGGGCCGCCCTCCAGGGGAAGTACTACGCGGCGGGTCCGTACTTGTCCCCGTTCTACGCCCCACTTCTCTTCTCGGACCCCACCCAGCCCGGATCGGCCGCTGCGGCTCATGCCTTCTTCGGCACCTGGCCGGCCTGGTGGCCCTCGTTCCTCCCCGCGTCGCCGGCGCTGTTCATTGCGTTCTTTCCGGGCACCTTCCGGATGACCTGCTACTACTACCGAAAGATGTACTACCGGTCGTTCTTTGGGATGCCGCCGGGGTGCGCGGTAGGACCGGTGTCACACAATTATAGCGGGGAAACGGGACTTCTCGTTATTCAGAACCTGCACCGCTACACGGTCTACTTCGCGCTGCTTCTCCTCCCGTTCCTGTTCTGGGAGGCCCTGTCGTCGTTCTACTGGGCCGGCCACGGGCCCGGGGTCGGCGTGGGGAGCGTGTTGCTCCTCGTCAACGCCATCCTGTTGTCGGCGTATACGCTGGGTTGTCACGCTTGGCGGCACCTGATCGGCGGGCGACTGAACTGCTTCTCCTGCGATGGGGGGGCCGAGGCCCAGCACGAGGCGTGGACCTTCACGAGCTGGCTCAACGGCCGGCACCTGCAGTTTGCTTGGGCTTCGCTGGGGTGGATCTTCGTGTGCGATGTCTACATTCGGTTGCTCTCGATGGGGCTGATCCCGGATCTCAACACCTGGCAGGGGCTGTCCTACATGAACGGGGGACACTAGGCGATGGCGCTGGATATTTCAGAGATTCAGACCATTACCCACGACGTGGTGGTGGTGGGCGCGGGCGGGGCAGGGCTGCGGGCGGCGATCGAGTGTCGACTTCAGGGGCTCGACACCGGGGTGGTGTGCAAGTCGCTCCTCGGCAAAGCGCACACCGTCATGGCCGAGGGGGGCGCGGCCGCGGCGCTGGGGAACGCGGACTCCCGGGACAACTGGCGGGTCCACTTCCGCGACACCATGCGAGGCGGAAAATTCCTCAACGTCTGGCAGATGGCCGAGCACCACGCGAGGCAGGCGCCTGACCGGATCCGCGAGCTGGAGGAGTGGGGCGCGGTCTTCGATCGCACCAAAGACGGCAAGATCAATCAGCGTAATTTTGGCGGGCACCGATACCCGCGGCTCGCCCATGTGGGGGATCGCACCGGGCTCGAACTCCTCCGAACGCTGCAGGACAAGGCGATCCACAGCGGCATGTACACGCACATGGAGTGCACGGCGCTCCGCCTGCTGAAGGACGGGGACCGGATCAGCGGGCTGCTCGGGTACTGGCGCGACACCGGACGCTTCGTCCTCTTTCGCTGTAAAGCCGTGATCTTTGCGACGGGCGGAGCGGGCAAGGCGTGGGCAGTCACCTCGAACAGCTGGGAGTACTCGGGCGACGGGCAGCGCATGGCGTACGAGGCGGGCGCCGAGCTCATCGACATGGAATTCACCCAGTTCCATCCCACCGGAATGGTGTGGCCACCCTCGGTCAAGGGCATCCTGGTCACCGAGGGGGTGCGCGGGGAGGGCGGGGTGCTGCTCAACTCGGAGAACGAGCGGTTCATGTTCCGCTATATTCCCGAGAAATTCGCCGCCGAGACCGCAGACACCATCGAGGAGGGCGAGCGTTGGCTCAACGGCGACACCAAGGCCCGCCGGCCTCCTGAGCTCCTCACCCGCGACGTGGTGGCGAGGGCGATCAACGCCGAGGTCAACGCGGGTCGCGGCAGCAAGCACGGCGGCGCCTACCTCGACATCGCGAGTCGTCGTCCTGCCGACGTGATCAAGAAAAAGCTTCCTTCGATGTACCACCAGTTCAAGGAGCTGGCCGAAGTGGACATCACCCGCGAGCCGATGGAGGTCGGACCGACCCTGCACTACATGATGGGCGGGATCCGCGTCGAGGCCACCTCCCAGATGACGCGGGTACCCGGACTTTTCGCCGCAGGAGAGTGCAGCGGGGGCATGCACGGGGCGAATCGCCTCGGGGGCAACTCGCTGTCCGACCTGTTGGTGTTCGGGCGGCTCGCCGGGATCGGTGCAGCGGCGTACTGCGCAGAGGTAAAGGAACAACCCGAGATCCGCGATGAGGACGTCAAGGCCGCGATCCGGTGGGCACGGGCTCCGTTGGATCGCGAGACCGGCGAGAATCCGTTCGTGATCCACGACGACATGCGGCAGGTCATGGGTCGACACGTTGGGATCTGGCGGATGAAGGACGGACTCGAGCAGGGCCTCGTCGAGATCGGAAAGCTGACTGCGCGCATCGCCAACGCCAAGGCGAGCGGCACGAGCCAGTTCAACCCGAGCTGGTCGGAGTCGATCGACCTGCAAGGGCTGGCGCTGTCTGCCGAAGCGGTCGCCCGCGCGGCGCTCGCCCGCGAAGAGAGCCGCGGCGGCCATTCGCGTGAGGACTTCCTCGATGAATCGAAAGAATGGGTCAAGGTGAACATCGTGATCCGCAAGGGCGAAGACGGGAGGATGGAAGTGGTGCAGGTTCCACGTGCCGAGGGGCCCCCCGAGCTCGTCCGAATCGCGAACGCCACGTTGGAGCAGCTGGAGGCCGGCGATGTCTGACCGCACGCTCAAGGCTTGGCGGGGCGATTCCGCCGGCGGAAAATTCGAGGAGTACAAAGTCGAAACCAGCTCGGGGATGGTGGTGCTCGACCTCATCCTGAAGGTTCAGGCCGACTCCGCGCCCGACCTCGCCTGCCGCTGGAATTGCAAGGCAGGAAAGTGCGGTTCCTGTTCGATGGAGATCAACGGCCGGCCGAAACTCGCCTGCATGACTCGGCTGTCGGACTACCCCGAAGGCCAGACCATCACCGTGCAGCCGATGAAGGCCTTCCCGGTCATTCGCGACCTCGTGACCAACGTGAGCTGGAACTACGAGCAGAAGAAGCGGATTACGCCGTTTACTCCGCCCAAGCGCCCGGCGGATGGCGACTACCGGATGCAACAGGTCGACGTCGACCGCATCCAGGAATTCCGCAAGTGCATCGAGTGCTTCCTCTGCCAGGACACCTGCCATGTGCTCCGCGATCACCGCAAGACCGACCGCTTCGTCGGCCCGCGGTTCCTCATCCACCTGGCGCAGCTCGAGATGCATCCCCTCGATACGGTCGATCGGATCTCGAAGATCCGCGACGACTA
>CANLGQ010000046.1 GCA_947490265.1 Pseudomonadota bacterium
ACCGCAGCTTCACGGGATCGAATCGGGCGGATTTCTTGTTCACTCGGTCGAGGTCGAAAGCCTCGACCGCTTCGTCGAGGGTGTAGAGCTCGCGGTCCCCCGGGGCGTGCCACCCGAGCAGCAGCAGGTAATTCAGGAGCGCCTCGGGCACATATCCGGCCTTCCGGTAGTCCATCACTTCGATCAAGGGGAGGCTGACGTCGAGCGCGGCGGCGATGGCCTCGGCGGTGCCGACCGCGTCGGTCTTCTTGTCCACGAACGCCAGGAAGGCCTCCGGGGTGGTCGTCAGCGGTCGCCATCCGGGCTCGACCTGGAGGCGTTGCCGAGCGGCCTCTCGTGCGGTTTGCGCCTTCTCGCGCTTGGAGAGCTTCACGCCTTTCTGGTTGTCGATCAGCGGCAGGTGCCCGACGCGGGGGTGCCGCCAGCCGAACGCCTCGTAGATCCCCTGGTGCTTGTGGGTGTTCATCAGGTGTTCCTGCCCCCGAAGCACGAGGTCCACCGCCATGGAGTGGTCGTCGACGACCACCGCGAAGTGGTAGGTCGGAAACCCGTCGGCCTTGCGCAACACGAGGTCGTCGAGCTGCTCGCCGGGTACGATCACCTCGCCCAGCACCTCGTCCTGCACCACGACCGGTCCCGGGCGCATTGCCAGCCGAACGACGGGCTTTCGTCCCTCGGCCTTCCAGGCCGCGATCTGCGCCTCGGTTACCTGCCGCCGTCGGTAGAGGAAGGTCTCCTTGCGCGCTTCGGCCTCCTTTCGCAACCGGTCGAGCTCCGAGCGCTCGTCCCACGCTTCATAGGCTGCCCCGGAGGCCAGGAGCGGGGCGAGGTGCGCGTCGTAGATCGGCAGGCGCTCGCTCTGCAGGTAGGGGCCGACCGATCCCCCCACGACCGGGCCTTCGTCCCAATCGAGTCCCACCCACTGCAGGTCCCGGACGATGCCGCGGGTGGCCTCGTCGGTCGATCGGATCTGGTCGGTGTCCTCGATCCGGAGGAGGAATTGGCCGCCCGTCTTGCGGGCGTACAACCAGCAGTACAACGCGGTTCGTACCCCGCCTACGTGAAGCGAGCCGGTCGGGGACGGGGCGAAGCGGGTGCGAACGGGGGCCACGGATCCTCCAGCCGAGCGCTATAGCCGGTCGGCGAGGGCCTCGGCCGCGTCGAGCTGGTCGGGCACCCCCGGGCCGCTCCAGCCCCAGCCCGCGAGCGCGAGGCCGGGGCGTGCAAAGGCGCGAACGCGCGCCGCGAACCCAAGGGGATACTGGGGGATCCCCGGCAAGACGCGGCCGACGAAGGCGTGGGACGGCTCCGCGGTGACGTGGGAGACCGCGGCGACGACGCGCCCCGCCTGGGCGACCAGGGCGTCGTCGGAGAGGGCTGCGAGCGCGGGAGCGCGCGTTCCGCCGAGCATCACGCGAATCGCCACCCGGTCGGGGGCGTGGGCCGGGAACACCGCGCTCACGTGGATGGCTCCGAGCGCGTCGGTGCTCTGGGCAGGGTGGACGAGCCACCCGAAGCCATCCGGCGCCTCGACCGCGGGCTTGGGCCAAGCCAGCAGCACCGCGGCGACCGGGGCGAAGCCGGGCGTTGGGATCCCGGGAAGGAGCCGGGCGGCGACCGTCGGCGGAAGGGCGACGACGAGATTCGCTGCGTCGAACGAGCCGTTCGAGGTCTGCACGCGCCAGGCCGCTCCGACCTCGGCCACGCCCTCCACGGTGACCCCGGTGCGCACGCGGGCGGCGAGCGACTTCCCGAGCGCGCCAGTCAGCTCGCCGATCCCGTGCGGAAAGGAGAAGAGCCCGCCGGGGGACCGGCTGGGCTTCGGGCTCCGGAGCGCGCCCCGGAGCAGGCTGCCGTGGTCCCGCTCCCAACCGGCGATCCGACCGAGCGCGGACTCGGCCTCCACTTGCCGGGGATCCCCGCCGAAGATTCCGCCCACGAACGGCGTCCCAAAGGCGTCGGCCGCCTCGGCACCGATTCGGCGGGCCAGCAGATCGAAGACCGACTCTCCGGCGATGGGCCGGCCGGGGACAAAGGGCTCGGCGAGCAGGCGGAGCCGACCGGCCGCAGAGAGCAGGGGGCTTCGCAACAAGCCGAGCGGGCTCGACGGCAGCGCCACGAGGCGACCCCGATGAAACAAGTACCGGCGACCCGCCTCGGCCGATCCCCGGAGCACTCGCTCGGCCAGCCCGAGCTCCTCCACCCACCTCCAGGCGGACGAGTTTCCCCGCAGGCTCTGCGCACCGCTCTCGACGAGCACGCCGCGCTGCCAGGCCGATTGGATCACGCCGCCGACCCGGTCGGAGGCCTCGAGCACGCACACGTCGCCCCCCCGCCGGGCGATCGCGTGCGCCGCGGCGAGCCCCGCGAGGCCCGCCCCGAGGACCACGGTGGGGCGGATCACGGGGTCTCCCGGCTCACTCCCAGCCAGGCGCTGATCGGGATCTTCTCGAATTCCTGCTCCGTCTCGTCGCCGAACCAAACCCGCAGCGCCCGCTCGAACTCATCGTTGCACAGGACCATGTGAGAGCGGGTTCCGCGCAGGTGGGCGATGGCCTCACTGATCCGCATCCCCCGATAGAGGTGGAGATAGGCCGCGACCGCGAATCCGCTGCGGTTGATCCCAGCGTGACAGTGCCAGTACGAGCTGTGCGAGACGGCCCACGGGTGGATCCCGGCGAGAAACTGTTCGAGCAGCTTGCGCTCGGGGACGACCTTGGGGTCGATGGCGTCCACCAGCGGCATGGCAAAGATCCAGCGACCGAAAGGATCTCCGCCGGGAAAGACCCCGCACAGGTTCACGACCACGCGGGCCGGGATGTCGTCCCAACGCCGAGGAAGCTCGCCGAGGAACAGGGGGGCTGGATCGGTGGAGACGCGGTGGTGGTCGAGGCGGCGCGGGGTCACCTCCGGATCCTGCCCGTTGCGGAGGCTGGGCGCTACCTGGAGCGCGCGTTAGTCGCGCCGGCCGAGTGGAGGGCAAGGTGAGCTTGGTTCCCGTTCATGGTGGTCTCGATGCGCCGGTGTACCGTTTCCTCGCGCTGTCGAAGCGAAAGGCGTTGCTGGCCGAAGCGGCCGCGATGCCGAAGATCGCGCTCGCGGAGGCGGAGCTCGCCACGCTGTACCGCATCGCCGACGGCACGCTCTCGCCGTTGACCGGGTTCATGGACCAGTCGGTGTACGATCAGGTCCTCGACCAGCGACACATCGTCAGCAAAGGCGCCCGCTATGCGTGGACGATCCCCCTCTCCCTTCCGGCCACGGCGGTCGAGGTGGCCGCGCTTCGGGTCGGGAACGTCGCCGCGCTGACCGACGCGGCGGGCAAGGTCGTCGGCACCATCCAGGTCAGCTCGATTTTCGAATGGGACAAGCAGCGTTATGTCGAGAAGGTCTACCGCACAGGCCGGCTCGACCACCCCGGCGCGAAGATCGTGACCGACGACGCGCGGACCACGCTGGTCGGCGGGACCATCCAGGCTTTCCGGCCCGCACCTCACCCTGAGTACGGCCACCTGGTCACCTCCCCGCTCCAGACCCGCGCGCTCATCGCGACCCGCGGTTGGGAGAAGGCTCTGGCCTTCCAGACCCGAAATCCGCTCCACCGAGCGCACGAATACGCGCTCGTCTACGGCGTCGAGGAGCTCACCCGGCAGGGTCACTTCGCCGGCTGCGTGCTGAACCCGCTGGTCGGCCAACTCAAGAGCGACGACGTCGATGCGACGACCCGGATGCGCACCTACCGCGTGCTGCGCGACAACGCGCTCATCGGGCAGGGCGACGTTCGGCAGGACATCTGGGATCAAGCTGGCTACGCGATCAACGAGGTGTTCGACCTGATCGGGCTCGACATGCGGATGTTCTACGGCGGACCCTCCGAGGCCGTCATGCACTCGATCTACCGGCAGAACCACGGGTTCACCAACCTGGTCATCGGTCGCAAGCATGCCGACGCGCCCTACTTCGACGGCACCGCGATCTGGGGTGACTTCGACGCGCAAGAGGTCTTCGACCAGCTCGAGGGCGACCTCCATGTCAAGCCGGTGAAGGTTGGCTTTGCCGCCTACTATGAGTCGATGGGGCGCGTCGATCTGACCGAGCGGCACCCCGACGAGAAGCCGTTCTCCATCTCCGGCACCAAGATCCGCGAGCTGCTGCTCGCCGGCGAGCGACCGGACGCGCGGATCATGCGCCCGGAAACCGCCGACATCCTCTCCGCGGCCTACCGCGCGCGGGCCTGAGCGTCCTCGTCCGGGCCGCCGAGCAGCGCCCGCACCCTGCCGAACTCGCGCCTGACCTCGACGTGCCAGTCGGCGAGTCCCGTCGCCTGGGAGAGGGAATCCCGAGCGCTGTCGGCGTCGCCGTCGCGTGCCTGGAGTTCGGCCCGGCAGGCGAGCACTAGCGCCCGCTCGACGCGAGCCCCCACGGCGTCCAGTAAGGACTCGGCGAGGCGAAGCAGGTCGAAGGCTGCCGTGCGCTCGGCGGGGGTGTCACCGGCGACCTGCGCGAGCCCGAGCAGGGCCTTGGCCTCGCCCAAGGCATCGCTGACCTCGCGAAAGACGGTCAACGCCGCGTGGAAGTGCACCCGAGCCACGGCCAACCGGCGCTCCCTTCGGTGCAGCGCTCCGATCTCGAGGACAATCGCCCCTTCGATTTTTCGCGCGCCCACTTCCCGAGCGATGGCGAGCGCTTGCTCGAGAGGGGCGAGCGATGCCTGTGTATCGCCCCCCTCCGGGACATACAAGCCCAGGTTTGCGATCGCGACGGCCTCGTAACGGCGGTTGCCGGCCCGTCGGTGGATCGCCAGCGCCTCCGCGAGGAGGGCGCGCGCTTCCTCCGCCCGCCCCTGGTACCAGTGGAGATTGGCCAGGTTGAGGAGGGTGGCGCCCTCCTCGGCTTGGTGCCCAACCTGTCGTTGCAGCGACCGGGCGCGTTCGAGGCAGTCGCGCGCCCGTTCGGGATGTCCCTCTGCCAACTCCAGATCGGCGAGATTGCCGAGCGCGCTGGCTTCGGCCCCGACAAAGCCGGACTCGCGGTCGATGAGGAGGGCTTGCTCGAAGCAGGCTCGTGCCTCGGCGTAGCGGGCTCGGTTGGCGAGGCCTCCCCCGAGGCTGCCAAGGACCATGCCTTCTGCTCTGCGATTCCCGGTTTCGCGATGAATGAGGAGCGCCTGTTCGAATTGGACCTCGCCCGCGTGGACGTTGCCCTCGTCTGAGTACACCGCGCCCAGAATCAGGAGAACCCGTCCTTCTGCATGCCGATCCCCGAGTTCTCGAGCGAGGAGCAGGCACCGTTCCGCTCGCTCTCGGGCCTCGGCCAATCGCCCGGCATAGCGGGCCGCCCGGGCAAGTTCCTCCATCACGCGGGTTGCGCCGTGCCGGTCCGTGCCCTCGAGGTGCGGTCCGAGTGCGCGCTCGAGCCACGGGAGCGCCTCGGTCACCAGCCCGGCTCCGCGGAGCGCCGTTCCCAAGGAGAGCGCTGCACGCGCGCCATCGATCGTCGAGAGCGATGGCATCTGCACCACCGTCCGCGCGAGGGCGATCCACACCGATCGGGGGCCGCGACGCGACAGGATCTGTCCGGCGGCACCGAGGGTCTGCACGGCGATTGCCCCCGCCCCGCGTGCGACCGCGCGCGCGCAGGCGGCGAGCAGGTTGTCGAGCTCTCGCTCGAGCGCGCGATAGCGGTCGATGCCGTTCCGGCCGTCGAGGGCCTCGATGGCCTCCGGGGCGCCGAGCTGGGCATAGTGGGCCCCGTGGCGCGCCTCCGCGGCTTCCCGCTCTGCGGAGGAGAGCAGCGGGCGGGCGAATTGCTGCACGACCCCCTGCAGGGAGAACCGGCTGATAACGGGGTTTACCCGAAGCAGGCTCGCTTCCGAGAGCTCCACCAAGGCGTCGAGCGCCGCGAAGGGACCCGTGTCCCCGCGCTCGAGGTCGATCACCCCCTCGGCGGCGGCGAGATCGAACCCTCCTTCGAACGCCGACAGGTCGGCAAGGGCGGCTCGGCCAGCGGGCGACAGTAGGTCGTGGGACCACTGCAGCGAGGCGGTCAGGCTCCGGTGGCGCTCCGGGCGTTCGAGCCCGCCGCCCGACAAGAGGGCCAAGGACAGGCGCGTCCGGATCTTCTCCGCGTCCAGCACCCGCAGGCGCGCTGCCGCGAGCTCGATCGGCAGCGCCATCCGCTCGAGCGCGTTGCACAAGGGCTCGACCTCGGTTTCCTCCGCCCTCGTGAGCGGCCTCGGCGCACGCTTGCGAAACAGGGCGACCGCGTCGTCGGTCCCGAGCTCACCCAGCGCGAGGGTCTGCTCTCCCTTCAGCCCCGGTACCACCCGGCTCGTCCCGAGGAAGCAGACTTGTGGCGCGAGGTCGAGCCAGCGCGGCAGCGTTTGGTGTAGCGCCGCCACGCATTGCTCGAGGTTGTCGAGCACCACGAGCGTTCGCCCCATCGCGTGGAACACTCGACCGATCTGCCCGACCGGATCGGCACGTTCGAGTTCGAGCTCGAGCCCTGCCGCCACCGCGCCGCACACCCCGTCTTCGGTCGTGGCGAGGGACAGGTCGAGGGCCCAAGCTCCCCCGGGGAGCGCGTGCACGACCTGCCTTGCCACCTCGAGGGCGAGTCGGGTCTTCCCGGCTCCCCCCGGCCCAAGGAGCACGACCCAGGGTTCCTCTCGAACCCGGGTGGCGAGCTCGCGGAGTTCGGCCTCCCGGCCGACGAACGCATCACGGGGTGGACGCAGGTTCCCCGCCTGATGCCGCTGCGTCGGAACGTCGGACGAAGGAGCGAGCGTCGGGGCCAGCTCGGGGGAGACTTGGTGCAGGGTCTCGAGCAGGGTGGGTCGTCGTGGCAAGCGCGACCTGAGGACTGAGAGCGCGGCACCGAGCTCGCGCGCCGACCCCGGCCGAAGTGCGGGATCGTGGCGCAGGCACCACCGCACGAGGTCGCCCAGCCCCGGAACACGCGCATCGACCGGCGCGAGGAAGGCGGGCTTCTGCAGGAGCGACTCGACTTGCCGCGTCGCAGCGGCGACTCGCGCGCCTCGCCCGAGCGGGGGTTGCCCGGTCGCCATGACGTAGAGCACGACGCCCAGGGAAAACAAATCGGAGCGGGGTTCGGGGCACCCGAGGATCTGCTCCGGAGCCATGTATCCGCGGGTCCCGGCGACCTGGTCCGACTCGCCGGAGAGGAGAGAAACGCCGAGATCAGCGAGTTTGACGAGTCCGCTCTGGTCGACGAGGAGGTTCGAGGGCTTCACGTCGCGGTGCACGAGGCCGGTGTGACGGTCGTCGAGCCTGAATCCGTGCACGTGCTCCAGGCCCGCCGCAGCCTGCAGGCCCACCTCCACCACGACCCCGGGGGGGAGCGCGCCGCCGGCTTGGCGGCAGAGCTGGCGGACGGACGGTCCGCGCACGAGTTCGAGCGCGATGCACCAGATCCCGCCGTGCTCGCCGACCTGGAGGGTCCCGACGACGTTGGGGTGCTGAAGCAGCGCACCGAGCCTCGCCTCTCGCAGAACGGCCAACCCGCCGGGGCCGGCCGGCACGTCGGACCGCAGCAACTTCAGCGCAACCGACTTCCGGAACCCCCCCCGGGCCGTGCAGCACCGCCTCCCAAACCTCCCCGGAGCCACCTGCCCCGAGCAGGCGGATCAGCTCATACGGGCCGATGCGATCTCTTTCCGCACGGCTCGACTGGAGGGCGGCCATGGTGGAAGCCTACCCCGAAAGGGGGTCGTTGGAGCGGCCGGCGCCTTGCCTGCGGACAGGGGCTGCCCGGTCACCCCCTTTCGACCCTTGACGAGTCGAAGAGTTGTCACCCAAGAGGTTGCGCCGGGCCTGCGCACAGGGTTCTCGGCCCACCCTTCGTAGCGCGCCAGCTGGCAGCGTCTGTCGGGGCGGCTGCGGTCCGGCAATACGAACCGAGCGGCACCCGTAAGCCGGGCGACGCTTGCCGCGTCCGGAGTCGGGCGCTACGGGTGGCCGGGGAGAACGCATGGGACTCTTCGACCGATTGGCGAACGTGTGGCGGGGCTTCTTGAGCCTGTGGATCTCGGACATCGAGAACCGCAACCCTGAGGCCATCTACGAGGCCGCCATCGACGACCGCGTGCGCAAGCACCGCGAGCTGAAAAAGGCCGTTTCCGGTATCGTTTACCTGCGAAACAAGCTCTCCACCGAGCTCGAGCAGGCGGAGCGCGAGCTGAAGGAGGTCCTCACCCAGCTCCCGGTCGCCCTCGAGGAGGGCGAAGATGAGGTGGCGCTGGTCCTCATCCAAAAGAAGGACGAATTGACGAGCCAGATCGAGCGACTCTCTGGCGAACTCACCAAGATCAGCGACCAGGCCGAAGACGCGAAGAAGGGGCTCATCGCTTTCCAGGGGGAGATCGAGAAGCTGAAGCGCGAGAAGGACGAGATGCTCGCCAAGCGCGCCACGGCGGAAGCGCGGATCAAGATCCAGGAGACCCTCGACGGCCTGTCGACCGACGCCGATGTGAAGGCGCTGGACAATGTTCGCGAGAACATCCACAAGATGCAGGCCGAGGCCGACATCGGCTCCGAGATCAAGGGCGACTCGCTCGACGAGAAGCTGTCTCGGATCAAGGAGCGGGCGGCCAGCGTCAGCGCGAAGTCTCAGCTCAACGAGATGAAGAAGCAGATGGAAGCTCGAAAGCAGCAGACCGCCGCCATGGCCGAGGGGGGGGTCCTCAAGAAGACCATCTAGCCCCGGCGCGCGCGCGGCGGCGTCGCGCCGTTGGAGACGGGATAAGCAGACCCTCCTGGCGCGGGGTGCTCGATGCTCGTCCTCCTTTCGACGTTCGTTGCGTGGGCCGGCCCCCACGAGGCGCAGTCCCTCCAGTTCGGCGCCGGGCAGGCCGCGTTCCAGCACCCGGCCCGCGGCCGAATGCCGCCGCCTACGCCGGGTCCTTCCCTCAAGTCCTACGGATACCTCGCCTACTGGGACGACGACCTCACCACGGTGCCGTGGGACGATCTCACCCATCTGGCGCTGTTCTCGGTCGCGGCAAACCCGGATGGATCGCTCGGTGCGACCGGCAATTGGGACGCGGCGGGCGACGCGATCGCCATGGGCCAGCCCTACGGCGTGCGGATCCACCTCTGCATCACCCAGTTCGACGACGGGTCGATCGCCAGCATCCTCGCCAGCAGCGCGAACCGAAACCGGCTGATCGACGAGCTGGTGGCCGAGGTGGCGCGAACGGGAGCCCACGGGGTCAACGTGGACTTCGAGGGGCTCCCGATCGGCAGCAAGCAGGACATGGTCACCTTCACCCGCGATCTCGATGCGGCGGTGGACGAGGTGGTGTTGGCGACCCCCGCGGTGGACTGGTCGGGCTCCTGGGACTACTCGGAGCTCTCGAAGTACGCCGATCTCTTCATCATGGGGTACGGTTACCACTGGGGCGGCAGCTCCGAAGCCGGCCCCAACGATCCCTTGTACTCGGGCAGCGGCACGGCCTGGGCGAGCCAGTACAGCCTGGCCTGGACCGTCGACGATTACCTGTATTACGACGCCGTTCCGGAGCGGACGATCCTCGGCCTCCCGCTCTACGGTCAGCGGTGGGACACCGCGGGGTCCAGCTACCCGGCCAGCGCGCTCGGCGACGGCGACGCCGTCGTGTACGACACGGCGTGGGCCGAGGTGTCCAGCTACGGGCGGCTCTACGACGCTGGCAGTGTCAGTCCGTACTACTTCGACGGGTCGGGCCAGACCTGGTACGGCGACCTCGACTCGACGCGAGAACGGATCGCCTATGCGCGCGACATGGGGCTCGGCGGGGTCGGATACTGGGCCCTGAACTACGTAAACGACGACCCGTTCTGGGCGATGGTCGGCGACGAGCTCGGGCTCGACCCCGAGCCGGGCGACACCGGCAGTCCAGGAACCGAGGAACCTCCCGTCAACACCGGCAGCTACGTGGCCGACGCCGGGCTTCCGTTCCTCGCCTACGTGGGGGACACGATCGTGCTCTCCGGAACCGGATCGCTGGGCCCCGAGGGCGCCGATCTCGTCTACGCGTGGACCCAGGTGGTGGGTCCTGCGGTCACGCTCGACGACTCCGCCGCGGTCGAGCCGTCGTTCGCAATCCAGGAACCGGGAAACCTGGTCTTCGAGCTTCGCGTCGGCGACGGCGATGCGGAGTGGTCGGCGGCGGCAAAGAGCTACGTGGTGGTGATCGATCCCGATGCCGGCGAACGCTTCTCGGAGCCGGGGTGCGGGTGTGCGGCGGCGGGACCCGGTGCCGGGTGGATCGGGCTGTTCGGGGTGCTCGGGCTTCGCCGGCGTCGCGCCCGCCCATGACGCTGCGGATCCATACGCTGAGTGCGTACCGCGACGAGATCCGCGGCCTCGTGCGCGACAACCGGGTGGTGTGGCTGGCCGAGGAGCTGGCGATCCCGTACGAGCGGGTCGCGATGGCGCCGGGGGATCACCGGAAGCCAGAGTTCCTGGCCCTGAATCCATTCGGGAAGGTGCCGACGATCGAGGACGACGGGGTGGTGATGTTCGAGTCGGCTGCGATCTGCTTGTACCTCGCGGGCAAGCACGGCCGCTTGATGCCGCCGGTCGGCAGCCCCGACTACGCGATCGCCCTCCAATGGTGTCTGTTCGGTGTCACGAACCTCGAGCCCCAGGCGTATCGGGTGTTCGCCGCCGACTTCACGATGGAGGACCGGGTGCTGGCCGCTGGGGTCCGCGAACTCGCGGTCGCCGGCCTGCAGCGCTTCTTGCCTACGCTCGATACGGTCCTACGCGGTCGAGAGACGATTCTCGAAAGCGGGTTTTCGGTCGCCGACGTGCTCCTGGTCACCGCGCTCTTGCCGGCGAGTCGAAGCCAAGTGCTCGAGGAGTACGCCAATCTCTGGGCTTGGGTTCAGCGCATGACGGCTCGGCCCGCGTATCGGGTGGCCGCGGGAGTGAACGGCAACTGACCGTTCCGCCTCAGTCCGTGGCCTCAAACACCAGCGGATAGCTGACGGTCACCTGGTCGTCGGGAGCGTCGAACGCCAGCTCGGCCAGCACGTCGCCCACGCAATCCTCGAAGTCGGGCTGGTCGGTGGTCGTCTCGAGCTCGAGCCCGGTCACCCGACCGACGCCGTCCACCTCGGTCAGCGCGAAGTGTGCCGTGATGCGACCAGCGAGCTGCGGATCTCGTTCGATCGCCGCTTCGTAGCAGCGCTTCATTCGCGGCAGCGCTTCGCGGACCGCTCCGCTGATCCCCTTGCCGTCGGCGGGCCACGCCGAGACCTCACCGGGAAGCGGATCGGACGGAAGCGGCTCGGGAACCGGATCGGCGAGGATCGCGGGAGGATCGTCGGGCGGACGGCTCGGCGAGACCAGGTCTGGCGGGAGGGAGGGCAGGCCGGCAGGGACACCCGGCACCGAGATCGCGTGTACCCAGTCGCCGCCGGGTGGGGGCGCCCCCGACTGCACGGCGAAAGGTAAGTTTCGGGCGATGAGCAGCAGGGCAAGGAGGATCAGCGCAAGCGCGGCGAGGCCCGCGCGGACCCCCTGCCGCTGCCGCGCGGTCATTCGCTCAGGGGTCGGATCACCACGCCCTCGCGCAACTTCGGCTCGAACCAGGTGGACTTCGGCGGCATCACCTGGCCCGCGTCGGCCACCGCGAAGAGCTGGTCGAGCCCGGTCGCGTACATCGAGAACGCAACGCCGCCGTGCTGATCGACCGCGGCGACCAGGGCTTCGGGTCCCCGGATCCCGCCGACGAAATCGATGCGCTTGCTTCGCCGTGGATCGTCGATCCCGAGGACCGGGGCGAGCAGGTGATCCTGCAGCACGGAGGCGTCGAGTCCTTTGACGGGGTCGGCAGAGCGGAGGCTCGCCCCGGGGGTCAGCGTGTACCAGGTGCCCGCGAGGTACATGGACACCTGTCCGCGCGCGGAGGGGGCCGGAGGACCGCCGGCCGCGACGCCCCACCCGATCGCCTGAACCGCGCCGAGCAGGCCGTCGGGCGTGAGCCCGTGCAAGTCTTTGACGTGGCGGTTGTAGGGCAAGATCTTGAGGTGATCCGAGGGGAACATCCCCACCAGGAAGTGCGCGGTGAGCGGGGGCGCGGCGCCGAGCCCCGCGGCCTCGCTCGTCGGGTGTCGGAGCCTGTGGATCCGGCTTGCCGCGGCCGAGCGGTGATGGCCGTCGCACACGTACAGCCGAGGGACCTCGGCGAAGGCAGCCCGCCATCGCGCGACGGCGGCCGCCGGCTGCGGCCGGAGCTCGTGCACCACCCCGTCTTCGGTGCGCACCCGCCACGCCGCCGGTTCGCGCTGGCCCTCGTCCATCAACGCCTTCAACGCGGGGGTCGGCACATAGGCGAGGAAGACCAGACCCACCTGAGCGTCGAGCACGTCCATGTGGTGGGTTCGATCGTCCTCTTTGTCGGGGCGGGTGAATTCGTGCTTCGCGATCCGTCCGTCGTCGTACTCCTCGACCGAGGCCCCGCCGAGCACGCACACCTGGTGGTGGTCCCCCATGGTCTGAGCGTACAAATAGTAGGTCTCGTCTTCGTCCAGTTGCAGCCATCCATCGGCCACGAACCGGTCGAGGTTCTCCTTCGCCTTGCGGTACGCCTCGTCGCTGTGGGGGTCGGCGCCGGCCGGGAGGTCGACCTCGCTGCGCGTGATCCGCACGAAGCTCTTCCGGTTCTTCGCCAGGGTACGGGCCTCGTCTTCGGTGAGGACGTCGTACGGCGGAGCGATGATCTCCCCTGCGAGATCGTCCCGCGGGCGAAGGGCTCGGAACGGGCGAACATCGGACATGGCACCCCCAATCGGTGCTGCTCTGGTATCCTTACCGCGCGTTGCGGGCCCGCACCGGGTTCGCCGGGCTACGGAACGCGTTCCTGCCCACCGGAGTCGGCCACATGGCCCCCTTGTTCGGAAGATTGTTCTCGTCGGAACAGACGCGTGGCCTCTCGGGCGACTCCGCGGCAACGGTCGCGCTCGACGATGCCAACCCCTACTACAACTACCGGCTCCGCAGACACAAGGCAGAAGGCGATCTTGTTGCGGATCCAAGTCTGCTTTGGTACACGTCGCCCTACGTCAAGCGCCGGACCGGCCTCGGCACCCACGTGGCCGCCGAGAAGGGCGATGGGGTCGCAACCTACACCGACGTGCTGCTCATCCTCTCGGCCGAAGACCACGCACGGGCCTTGGCCCTCGGCGGGGAACCTTGGTTGACGATCGCGCAGCGGGCGCTGTCGCAGGAGTTCGACAACTTTTGCCGTCGCGAGAACTTTAGCCGGGCCCATGCCTATCGGCCGATCGGCTTCAAGCTCCTGTGCGATGGTAGCCCCGAGATGCACGGCCGCTCCCTGGGGTTGGCAAATGGCGAGTTTGTAACCGGGCTGTTGCCCAATCTCTACACCGGGCCAGCTCGCGGGTCCTACCCCGTCATCGGTGTCCACATCAACCTGCCCGGGGTGTGGGACGGCTACCAGGAGGTCGGAAAGCTCTATAACGACCAGCTTCTGTTCACTCTCGGCAACCACTGGCTCGACAACTTTCAGAGTCCGGGGTTGAAGGAGGCCGCGCTGTACCGCCTCCAGCAGGCGGCCGACGGCAGCTTCGTCCACATCATCAACCCCGATCTTCAAGACCGCTACCAGGTCACGAGCACCCAGCAGGCGGGGGCCAGCGTGCTTACGGTGGGCACGCGAAGCGGCGCGCCACTCGCGTACCTCGTCTTGGCGCTGCTCGACCCGCCGGCCCAGAAGCCGGAACCCGCCGCTGAACGCCCGGGTATCGCAATGCCCGCTCAGCCGGCGCAAGCCGCATCCGACGACCGGTTTCCGTCGGTGGCGCCACCCATGCTGCTCGACGACACCCTGCTGGTCGGGCGGAAGGTGACCCGCGGCGCCAAGAAGACCATCATTCCCGATGCCCCGGCGGATCGGATCTTTACCCTTCAAGAGCGCGGCGCCCTCCTGCAGAAGGTGCATTTCGGCGCCTTCATGGACGGTTACGACGTCTTCCTCGGAGCGAACGGGGAGCTCGGCACGGCGGTCGAAAACCGCGCCGTGACCTTTCAGGTCCGGAAGAAGGCGACTTCGCTGGTGGTTCACGCGCCGGGGGTCTCGATCGACGGCGCCCCCATGGCAGCGGGACACGAGAGCCTTCTGACCGGAAATCGGGTGATCGAGTTCGGCGGACAGCGATGTGAATATCGCGATCTGCGCGGCGTTTCAGTGGAAGGGTGGCCCTATGTCGGGGAGATCCGCCGTCCGGCGTCCTCCACGTACATGGCCTTTGGCGACGACTACACCGTGGGCCGTTCCCGCGAGTCGCGCGTGGTCCTCCCCGACGAGACGCGGAACGACAACATCCACTGGAAGGCCTCGGTGGGCGACGGGGCGACCATCCGGGCGCGAACCGGCGAGATCCGCAAGTCGCAGTTCTACACCGACAGCATCATGGTCGCCTCCGAACACGCCCGGTTCGAGCTGCGCAGCGAGCCGCCGAAGGTCGTGTGCATCGCCCGGCACTGCTACGTGTTCGTTCGGCGTGCCGACGCGTTCGTACCGCTGTACCCGGCCTCCTCCGAGATCGGAGCGAAGGAAGTGGAGCTGCGTCCGGGCGACGAGGTGATGATCGGGAACTGTAGCTTCCAGGTCGGCTTTACTCCGAGCGCAGAGGCCGATGCGGCACGCGCAGCCTCCGAGGTGCCGGGTTTTGCGGCCCGAAACCGCTCCTCGGCGGTCCCGCCGAATTCCGAGGGCACCGCGCCCGTCCGAAAGGCGCTCACCCCGGTGTCCGCCGCCCTGCGCACGGCTCCGCTCGACTCGCTCGCCGGGGTGCCGCTCGGCCTTGCGTTCGACGAAGCGGTGAACGACGAGCCGACCATGCCCGGCATGGCGCTGTCTCGAGAGCTGCTCGGGTTGGACGACCCGCCGCCGCCGCCGGCGAGACCCGCGGTGGATCCCACGTCTGCGCCGCTTCCGCTGGCCCAGGGACCGCGTGCCGAACTCCCCGAATGGGACGAAGACTGGGACGACCCCACGGCCGGCGCACCCCTCGGCCTCTCCGCCGACGAGGCACCGCCTCCGCCGCCTCAGGCGGTTCCACCGCCGTTCCCCGACCTCCCAGCGGCCGACGACCACACCTGGGAGGAGGCCGTGGAGCCGCCTCCGCCTCCGCTGCGCGCCGAGGCCACAATTCCTCCTGTTTCCGACGAGTCGGAGACACCCGACGCGGCGCGTCCCGCCCCCGAACTGGCAGCCGCGGCTTTCGAAGGCGCGGTCGCCGCGGCGATCAGCGCCGCAGCCGAGACCCCGGTGATGGGCGGCACCTCCGACACCACGGAGGCGAGTGGTCCCCAGCCCGTCCCGCGGCGCGTGTTGGCGACCGACGACGCCGACGCCCAGTTCGAGCTCGGGCGGCCGATGCATCTCATTCAGGCGGGTTGGGCGGTGAACGGCGAGGTGGTGTGTGGCAACCACGAGGCGGCCGACCTCGCGATCCCGGAAAACAGGGTCAATAAGGCACAAAGCTTCGATCCGATCGACTACTTCCGGCTCTCCGTTCGGGGTCGCCGGGGGACGCTCGAGGTGCTGGCGCCGAAGGAGCTCCTGATCGACGAGGCCGATCCGGTGGCGGGAACGCTGGACAATCTAGAGTCGCGGCTGATCGATGTGATCCGGCGCGATGAGCGAGGCGACGAGGACTTCGCGGTGCGCCTCACCGTGACGGAGGACAAGCGCCTGCCCGATCCGCGGGCACGCTTCGTGGCGATCGACTGGAAGGATCCCCTCGCCGGAGCGCTGTTCACGCGCGGTCTTCCGCGTGGCCAGCCGCGCACCCTGACGCTCGGAGGCGTCACCTTGACCCTGACCTACGATGCCGGAAAGGTACGGGTCTCGGATTACCTGGCCACCTATCGAACGGGCGACACCTACGCGAAGTTCTTCGTCCAGATGGGGGAGGGACGGTACAAGACCGCTCCGGAGGAGGGGACGGCGTTTGAGCTGGCGAGCGGAGACCGGCTCGTGCTCGGGAATTGCGTCTACGTCTTGCGCGAGGAGTAGGTGGCCGCTCGGGCCGCCGCCGGATCGAGTGTCGGCGCGCCTGCCGCCCTAGGAGGGCGTGACCGCAACGAGGACAATTACCTGCTCTGCCACGGCGAGAGCATTCGGCGGATGGTCGGGGGCACCGAGTGGGTGGACGCGTTCGCGGGACCGCCGGGTGTGCTCGCCGCGGTGTGCGACGGGATGGGTGGGCATGACGAGGGCGATCGCGCCTCGGAGCTTGGGATTGGCGCGCTGGTCGACCTGTGGCGGTCGGGGAAAGCGCCCGATGAGGTGCGGTCGCTGGTGCGCTGTGTCCGCGAGGCACACGCGGCTTTGTATTGGAAGGAGCGAGAAAAAGGTCCGGTGCGCCTGGGGACGACGCTGACCGCGGTTTGGCTGGAGGGTCGGCGCGCGGCCTGGATCCACGTGGGCGACAGCCGGATCTACCGGCTGCGGGAGGGGGTCCTGGAGCGGTGGACCACGGACCACACCCGCAATGAGTTCGCCCGCCGCGACGGGCTCCTCGAGAGGCCGGAGTGGGAGGGGTTGTGCCAGTGCTTCCTCTATGGTTCGCGGGGACTGGGCGACAACACCAGCCTTCGGCTCGACCCCGGGGTTGACTACGGAACGCACGAGATCGCGTCCGGAGACCAGCTGTTGATTTGCAGCGACGGCCTCGTTCCCGTGGTCGCGGAACAGCGGGTGGCCGAGATCTTGGGCGCCGCGCGCGAACCGGCAGACGCGGTGGCGTCGCTGCTGCGCGAGGCGGTGAGCGCTGGCGCTCCCGACAACGTGACCGCGGTGGTGGTGCGGGCCGAAGGCTTCGAGGACGATCCGTCGCAGGGTTGGCTCAACGACGACACCGAGGAGACCTTCGTGTTCTGAGGAGACGCTTCGCCGGCCGCGATCCGCGGCCTGAGGCTAGAAGACGCCTGGAATGAAGCGGGCCTTGCTCCGCATGGCCTGAACCCAGGCCGGGACCCCGGAGAGGGCGGCTTCCTCGGTTCGGATCCGGCGCCAGAGGACCAGGGCGTTCAGTCCGGAGAGCGCGATCGCCGAGCACCACGCCCCATGCAGCATCGGGATCGCGCTGATCTCCAGGATCACCACCAGGTAGTTCGGGTGGCGGATCCAGCGATATGGACCCGACGTGGCGATTACCGTGGGGCGCACGACGCGCACGTTCCAGGCCCGACCGATCGAGGCCAGCGTCCAGATCCGAAGCGCGGTGGCCCCAGCCAGGATCGCAGCCGCCATCGCCCCAATCGACCACGAGAACGGACGATCCAGCAGGACCACTTCGGCGAACGGCGCGGAGACGAGCGCGAGGTGAAGCACGGCCATTGCGGGAAACAACCTGGGCTCGGCGACCGCGGCGCCGGGGTCTGCCCGGACGCGGCGCAGCGAAACGGCGAGCTCCACCACCCGCATCGCCCCGGTCGCCGCGAGGACCGCCCCGAAGAGGGCGAGGGTCGTCATGGTGTCCTCGCCACCGTCGCGAAGCTGCTCCGGCCGACCGCGACCACGCCGACGACCCCTCCCTCGCCGGCGCGGGTGAGCGAGAGCACGGGCGCGCCCGGGGCGCTCGGGTTGTGGACGATCGTCCAACCGTCGGCGGTGAGGGCGTCGGTCCACCGAGCGGAGATCGGCTCCAACTGCCGTCCTTCGAAGCGGACGACCAGCCGCTCGGTGCTGCAGGTGATCACCGCTCCGCCTTCGGTCGGGAGCTGCCACTGCGGGCAGGGATTCGACGCGATCGGGGCATCGATCGCCTCAATTGTGGCACAACCCACCGCCAGTGACGCTGCCGCTGATCGCCACATCGACCTTGCCACCCTACCCGGGTGCCGCGTATCCTGTGCGTCCGCCGGGGGCCGGCGATGCGGAGTGCGGGTGGCGAGGGAGACTTGGAGCTGGCACAGTCCGGCGTTGAATCGGGAGATGCGGCTGGCGAGGTTCGGATCGGCCGGCAAGCCTCTGCTCCTCTTCCCAACGGGCGGTGGGGATTACCTCGAGCACGAGCGGTTTCTGATGATCCGGGCGCTCGGGCCCCTGATCGATGCCGGCCGACTCCGGGTGTACCTGATGGACAACATCAACCGCGATGGCTGGATCAGCGCCGAGGCAACTCCCGGCCACAAGACCTGGTTGCAGGCTCGGTTCGACGAGTACCTCGTGGAGGAGGCGTTGCCGTTCATCCGGACGGATAGCGGCAGCGGGACCGAGCGGTTTGCCACGTCGGGCATGTCGCTGGGCGCCTACAACGCCATGAACCTCGGGTGCAAGCATCCCGACTGGATCGACCTCGTGGTGACGATGAGCGGCACGTTCGACCTCCGGCGCTGGCTCGACGGGCACTGGGACGAGGACTTCTACTACAACCATCCGATCGACTTCCTGCCCGGTCTCGAGGGACCGCCGCTCGAGCGCTTGCGAGAGTCCTACTTTCTGCTGGCGGTCGGCCTCGGACCCTGGGACAATCCGCGCAACAGCCTGCGGATGGGGAAGGTGCTGGAAGCGAAGGGGATCCCGTCGAGGGTGGAGATCTGGGGAGAAGACGCCGACCACGACTGGCCGACGTGGCGGACCATGCTGCCGGTGTTCCTGAACAAACTCGTGTGACTCCACGGCTCGCCTCCGTGGTTCTCGTCCTTTGGGGGTTGGGTGTTCCGCCTCGGAAGCTTCGAGCTCGACGTGCCGATCGGGAAAGGGGGAATGGGCCTCGTCTATGCGGCGCGGGCTTCCGGGCTCAAGCGAGAGCTGGCGGTCAAGGTCCTGATCGAGCAGCGCGGACGAGATTCCGCGTTCGTCGCTGCGTTTCGCAACGAGGTGCGGGCGGCCGCGAGCCTGGATCACCCGAACGTGGTGGCGGTCTACGATTACGGGGAGGCCGAGGTGTGCGACGAGATCGCCTCGGACGGGGCGATTCCCGCGGGAACGCCGTACCTCGTGATGGAGCGAGTGAGCGGGTCCACCCTCGTTCCACTCTGTGGAAAAATGGGTTGGGGGTCCATTCAAGGTGTAGTGGAGCAGCTTCTGGCTGCGCTCGGCCACGCCCACTCCCGCGGGGTGATCCACCGAGATCTGAAACCCGCCAATGTGCTGGTCGGTGGCCATGGCGACGCATTGCAGGTCAAGCTCACCGATTTCGGGCTGGCCCATACCTACGAGGGGAGTGTCGATCTCCTGGTCGGCGGCGGGACCCCCGCCTACATGGCGCCTGAGCAGTTCACCGGCACGTGGCGCGAGTTCGGCCCCTGGACGGATCTCTACGGCCTGGGTTGTCTGGCCTGGATGATCGTCGTGGGCAACCCGCCCTTCGGCACCACGAGGTCGATCGACGAGAAGCGGCGACAGCATGTTCGGGAGCCGCCCCCACCCATCGGGCACACCACCCCGATCCCCCCGGGCTTCGAGGGCTGGCTGCGTCGCCTTCTGGAGAAGGACCCGAAGCGTCGTTTCCGGCGGGCCGCCGACGCTGCGGCGAGTCTGCGGGTCGTTGCCCGATCGCCCCTCCCCGTCGAGGGCGTGGCGATCGCCGCCGCGTCCCTTCCCGAGGCGAACCTGATCGATCTGGGTCCGCCCGAGCTCGGCGAGCCCACGCTGGTCCTGATGGACACCACCGATCCCGTCGGCTACGGGCCGCCGTCCCCTGACGTGGCCGAGTCGGCGGTCATCCCCGAGGACTGGCGCTCCGAGGAGGCCCAAACCGATGCTGAGGTTGCCGGGATGGGGCTGTACGGCCTGCGGACCCTCCCGCTGGTCGGTCGGGAAGCCGAGCGCGACGCGCTCTGGACGGCGCTCCGCCGGGTAGCTCGGAGCCAGCGCGCCGGTGCGGTGCTCTTGTCGGGTCCCGCGGGGTCGGGGAAGAGCCGGCTGGCGCAGTGGCTCTGCGAGCGTGCCGACCAGGTCGGAGCGGCGTCGGCCCTGCGGTGCTCGCACGGTCCCGTGCCGGGGCCGGGTCACGGGGTCGGGACCATGCTGGCCACCTTCCTGCGGTGCCAGAACCTCTCGCACACCGAGGTGGCAGCGAGGGTGGAATCCGTCTATCGGGGTGGACACGCGCAGCATTCCGACGAGTGGCTGGCGATCGCCGAGCTCGTCGCGCCGCGCGGCGAGCGCGAACGCGGGGGCGTTCGTTTTCAGAGCGCCCTCGAGCGGTACATTCCGATCCGCCGCCTGCTCTGTCGGGTGGCCACCG
>CANLGQ010000047.1 GCA_947490265.1 Pseudomonadota bacterium
GGGTTGCGGGCACCGTCGTTATCGGCGTCGAGCCAGCAGATCTCCAGCGACGGCACCGAACTGCAGTCGTTGTCCACCTCGTTCCCGGGCGTCTCGAGCAACCCAGGGGCGCTGTCGGCTCGGGTGTCGTCGCAGTCGTCGGGATCGGACGCTTCGCCCTCGTTGGCCTCGAAGCAGTCCATGTCGGTGGTCTGAAAGGAAGTGTGCGGGCTCAGGAGCGTGCCGTCGTCGTCGCCGTCGGTGAAGCACCTCTCGAAAAGGTTGCAGTCGTTGTCGATGTTGTTGCCGATGTTTTCGACGAGGGTGTCGAGGTTCGCGCTGAACCGGAGCGGGTCGTTGTCGTCGCAGTCGACCACGTCGGCGGTCTGGCCCTCGCCCGCTGCCGTACAGAGCAGGTCCGCCGAGAAGACCGTGGTGGTCAGGTGTCGGTCACCGTCCTGATCGCTGTCGACGTAGCACATCTCGTCGGTGTCGCAGTTCTGGTCGAGCTCGTCGCCGGGCAACTCGCCGGCCGCGCTGTTGATCGAGGAGATGGTGTCGTTGCAGTCGATGGCGTCGGTGGTCTCGCCCTCCAAGAGGTCGGTGCAGTCGGTGTCGACACTGGCCTCGACTTTAACAACCCCTCGGTCGACATCACTGTCTAGGTTCTCCCAGCACATCTCCAGCAGGTCGCAGTCGTCGTCCCGACTGTTGTTGACCAGCTCGGTGTTCCCGATGAACCGCAACGGGTCGAGGTCGGCGCAGTCGATCGGGTCGGTGGTGGCGCCCTCGTTGTCGTCGGCGCAGTCGAGATCGGCGCTCAGGCGGGTGCCCCCGGTGTTGGAGCGGTTGCCATCGTTGTCGAGGTCGTCGTGGCAAACGTCGCCATCATTGCAGTCCTGATCGATCCCGTCGGCCACGACCTCCGGCGCTCCGGGCTCGATCGTGTTGAAGTTGTCGTCGCAGTCGATTGGGTCTCCGGTCTGGCCCTCGTTCGCATCGGTGCAATTCATGTCGTTCGCGACCACCTCGTTGGTGGGGTGCCGCGAGCCGTCGTTATCGAAGTCGGCCCAACAATTGTCCTTGCTGTCACAGTTCTCGTCGAGGGCGTTGTCCGGTAGGTCGTCGGCAGCGGGAAAGATCGCGGGGTTCCCATCGTTGCAATCTTGGGGATCCGCCGTCTCGCCTTCCCCAAGATCTGCGCAGTCGAGATCGGTGGAGACCACTGTGTTGGTCGGGTGGCGGGCGAGATCGCCGTCGGCGTCGGCGTAGCAGGTGTCGCCGCCGCTGCAGTCCTGGTCGGTTCCGTCGGCCACGATCTCGAGCCCGCCGAAGCTGATCGCCGCGTTGGTGTCGTTGCAGTCGATCGGATCGGCGGTGCGGCCCTCGTTCGCGTCGATGCAGTCCATGTCGTTCGACGCGAACTCGGTGGTGAGCCGAGATCCGTCGTTGTCGAAGTCGGTGTAGCAGTCGTCTTTGAGGTCGCAGTTCTCGTCGATCGCGTTGTCGGGCAGATCATTGGCGGGGTGGTTGAACGCGGCGTTGCTGTCGAGGCAGTCGATCAGGTCCGCGGTCTGGCCCTCGTTCGCGTCGAGGCAGTCCATGTCGTTGCCCACGAACTGGGTCGCGAGCCGTTCCCCGTCGTTGTCGGCGTCGGTGAAGCAGTCGTCGAACCCGTCGCAGTTCTCGTCGATGTTGTTGGACGCGGTCTCGGGATCGCCCGGCTCGATGTTCCCGTTGCCGTCGTCGCAGTCGATGGGATCGCCGGTGACCCCCTCGTTGGCGTCGGTGCAGTCGAGGTCGAGCGAGTTCACCACGTTCGTGGGGTGGCGGCTGCCGTCGTCGTCGACGTCGGCCCAGCACTGGTCGCCCGAGTTGCAGTTCTGATCGATCCCATCGTTGGTGATCTCGATAGCGTCGGGGAACATGCCGGGATTTCCGTCGCTACAGTCGATGTCGTCCCCGAACTGCCCCTCGTTCTCGTCGAGGCAATCCAGGTCGTTGCCCGGGACCGTGGTGGTGAGCCGGGCGTCGTCGTTGTCGACGTCGGTGTAGCAGGCGTCGGTCCCGTTGCAGTTCTCGTCGGCGCCGTTGTCGGGAGAGTCGGTGGCGAGGGGCGAGATCCCGGCGTTGTTGTCGACGCAGTCGATCGGGTCGCCGGTCACCCCTTCGTTGTTGTCGGTGCAGTCGTCGTCGGCCGAGACGACCGTGGTGATGAGCCGAGCTGAGTCGTTGTCGAAGTCGGTAAAGCACAGTTCGCCCAGCGTGCAGTCCTGGTTCACTCCGTCGCCCGGCAGCTCCACCGCGCCGTGGAAGATCGCGGCGTCCGCGTCGTTGCAGTCCGCCGAGTCGGGATCGCCGTCGCCGTCGGCGTCGGTGTCGAAGGTGAACGTGATGTCGCTCAGATACGGCGCGGATCCAGGATCGAACTCGCTGTAGTACTCGAGGCGATAGATCGCGTAGCGGCCGAAGCAGGCGGTGAGCGGGCTGCTCAACCCACCGGCGAGGAAGATCGGCCCCTGCTCCGCGGTGAACTCGTTGGACTCCAGGATGGTGTCGTTGTCGACGTCGGTGCCGCACCGCACGTAGAGTTCGATCTCGCTCCCATCGGTCACCGTCTCGTTCCACGACACCACGGTCCAGGCGGCGTTGGCGACTCCCGCGTCGAGCGCCGTGGAATCGCGCACATGGGTGGACTCGTAGGTGCCCCGGTAGGCGAACATCGCCTCGAGGGTGGGCTCGTCGGAGAACAAGGTGACGGCGTAGGGCCCAGCCAGCCAGCCGGCCGCGTTCGGACTCTCGTCGAAGGTGAAGGTGATCGCCGTCACGTCGGTCGCGGGGTCGGGGTTCGTGACCAGCACCTCGTTGCCAGCCGAAGCGGCGCAAGCACCGCCGATGGTGGCGATCGGGCCGGTCCAGTCGTCGGTGAAGTAGTCGATCCCGATGCGGGTCCGGCTCACGTCGGTGTCGCGGGGGATCATCGGGACCACGTCGAGGCTGGCGCCCCCGGCGTAGGTGAAGGTAATGGTGTAGGACCTCTCGAACAGGCGCGCGCTCGACGTCAGGAAGCGCAGCTCGTCGATCTGGCCGCCGCCGGGAATCAACAGGGTAGTGCCACTCGGGAGCGTGGCCTCTTCGGGGCTCGCTGCGGCCTGGCCCGCCCGATACCGCGTGCCGGCCACGGTGAGGGTGTCGGTGTTGCTCAGCGTGTTGTTGGCGTCGAGCACACAGGGGTCGGCCCCAGAGAACAGCACCGTACCGTCCTTTTCCACCTCGAAAGCGAAGTTCACCCCGTCCCACGGCTGGCGATACCAGTCGCCGGTCACGTCGAGGTCGTCGACCGTCACCATCTCGAGGACGGCGGCGTTGCCCCCACCGGAGTGGATGAGGTTGTCCAGTGTGAAGAAGGACACGTCCCAGTCGTTGTTGCTGGTGTAGACCACGGTGCCGGCCAGCGCGAGCGCCGCCACCCCGAGGCTCCCCGCCATCACCAGCGCCCTCACGGTACGCGAGGTAGTAAGCACCGTCTTGACACGAGCAGCCAGCTGAATGCGTCGACGCATGGCGGATCCCGGAGTAAGGCTTTCCGAGACCTTACCACCGATGGTTGCGGGCGCGCGGTCGGGCGCGCCTTTGGAGAGACCTACTGGACGACCGGCTCGACACGACGGCGGCGATCTCCACGCCCGAACGCGTGGTGTTTCGCTTTCGAGTCGCCGGCCCCGGCCGCCGCGCGGCGGCGTGGGGGCTCGACACCGCGGTGATGGGCGCGCTGCTCGGGATCTTGGTGTCCGTGGCGGCGGCCTTGGCGCTCCTCCCCGGATTCAAGGGGCTCGGCGCGATGGGGGGCGCGCTCGCCGCCTTCGCCATCCAGTGGCTGTATGGAGCGGGTTGCGAGGGCTGGACGGGGGGTCGCACGCCAGGGAAGTTTGCGCTCGGACTGCGGGTGATCCGCGACGACGGCTCGCCCCTCACCTGGCGCGAGGCGCTGCTCCGAAACCTCCTCCGCGGGGTCGACGCCCTGCCGATGCTCGGGGGGATCGGCGTGGCGGTCATGGCCCTCGACCGCCACCAGCGGCGCATCGGCGACCTGGTCGCCGGAACGCTCGTGGTTTGCGAGGAACGCGCCCACCTCCAGGGCGCGGTGGTGATCGATCCGCCGGTCACCGAGGAGGAGCGCCGCACGATCCCGGCCCGGATCCCGATGGCGCGGCACGAGATCGCGCTCGTGGAGGAGATGCTTCGCCGCCGACGCCAGCTCTCGGAGGAGCGGATGGAGGAGCTCGCCGCGCTGCTGGCCCCGCGCATCGCCGAGCAGACCGGGCTGACCGCACCCACCTGGCGCCGATCGCTGGTGCTCGCCTACGCGCGGGCCACCGGGCGAGATCGGGAGAATGAGGCGACATGAGGCTCGACGCGCGCTCCACCCGCGACCGCGAGGCCTTCGTTGCCGATCGGCGCAAGCGCTGGGACCGACTCGACGGTCTGGTCGGGCGCGGACCGGCTTCCGCGGCGGAGTGGGCCGAGCTGGCAAGCTTGTACCGCAGCCTGTGCGCTGACCTGTCCCGGGCGCGGGGCCTGCTGCTCACCGGCGACGTGCTGATCGCGCTCGAACAACTGGCTGCGCGCGCCCACAATGCGCTGTATGGCGCGCGCCAGTCCGAGCGCACCGGCCTCGTGCAGCTCGTCGCGCGCGACTTTCCTCGCGAGCTTCGCGCCGGTTGGGCCATGTTCGCGCTGGCCGCCACCCTGTTCTATGGCCCGTTTTTGCTTGGTTTTGTCGCGTCGTCGATCGACCCCACCTACGCCTCGGGGATCCTGCCGGAAGCCCAGCTCAGCCAGATGGAGCAGATGTACAGCGGCGAGATCGCACGTCCCGCCTGGGAAGACGCGTCGATGGCTGGATTCTACGTCTTCAACAACGTGGGGATCGCGTTTCGCTGCTTCGCCACCGGCGCGCTGGCGGGTCTCGGAAGTCTCTGGTTCCTCGCCTATAACGGCCTGGTTCTGGGAACCGTGTTCGGCTACCTCATCGCGGTCGGCAAGGGGGCGAACCTGCTCGCCTTCACCGCGGGACACAGCGCCTGGGAGCTCACCGGGATCGTCGTCTCGGGGACGGCCGGCCTGCGGATGGGCTGGTCGCTGATCGACACCGGCGGGCGCACGCGACTCGGATCGCTTCGCGCCGCCGGTCCCTCGGTCTACCGGTTGATCGCCGGCGCCACCGCGATGTTGTTCATGGCGGCGGCCATCGAGGGCTTCTGGAGCGCCGGACCGGTGCCGGTGGCCGGGAAAGCGGTCTTCGGGGCGCTCCAGGCGGTGATCGTCGCCGCTTGGCTCCTGCTCGGCGGCCGCGCGGCGTCGCCCCCGTGAGCGACGACCGACCGAGCGCCCCCGCGCTCCAGCTCTGCCACATCCACCTGCGCCCCCGCGGCCCGCTGGAGTCGCTCGACCTCGCCATCCGGGCCGCGCGCGATTGGTGGCGCCCGCTCCTCACGCTGAGCGCCGTCTGGCTGATCCCCTGGTGGGTGGCGTGTGTGGCGCTGCTCGGCGCAAGTCATGGAAGCCCCTGGGCCCTCGTGGCTCCGATCGCGGTCGGGCCCCTGGTCCAGGCGCCGTTCACGGTGCTGGGTGGACGCCTCTTGTTCGCCGAGAACGTGACGATCCGGAGCGTGTTCGCCGACCTTGCCACCCGCCTCGGCCCGTGGGCCGGGGCGCTCGGGCTCCAGGCCCTCGCCGCGAGCTTCTGCCTGCCGCTGGCACCGCTCATTCAGATCCCGCTCGTGTTCGTCGGAGAGTGCGCGCTCCTCGAGCGGGTGCCGTTCGCGCGGGCGTTCCGCCGCTCCTATCGGCTGACGAGCGGGTACGCGGGGGGGGCGGTGGTCGGCGCCTTCGGCCGCTGGGGACTGCTCGCGTGGTGTGCGATCGTGGCCGAGAGCGGCATGATGGGCCTCACCGCGATCTTCCAGGTGAATCTCCCGATCCCGGCTGCGACCGACGGCGTGGGCACCCCGTGGCTGGTGGCGGGGATCCTGGTCTCGCAGCCGATCTGGGCGCTGTGGCGCCTGCTGCTCTACGTCGACGTGCGGACCCGCGTGGAGGGGTGGGACCTCCAGGTCGGTTTTCGCGCCGCCGGACTGGCCCGATGAGCGCCCTCTGGCTCGTCGCGCTCGCTTTCGGGGCGGATCCAGCGCCGCTGCTCGACCGCGCCGAGTACCGGTTCTGCAACGAGCCGGGGGTCGACCGCGCTCAGGCGTTGCTGTGGTGCGACAGCCTCGAAGGACTCCCCGACGACGTGTGCCCCGGTCTGCGCGCGACGTGCGCGGGGGCGGAGGGCCCCGAGAGCGGCTGCAACCAGGGTTCGGGCGGGGAGGCCGGGAGCGCGACCGGCGCGCCCGAAGCGTCGCAGCGCCCGCCGAAGCTCCCCGACTTTCCGGGCTGTCCCGAGTTGGGCACCGGGGCGCTCGAGGCGGCATTGAAGTGGGGCGGCGCCCTCGCGGTCGCCGTGTTGGTGGCGGTGCTGTTGCGGCTCCTGGTTCGGTGGATGGGCCGCGAAGCAGCACCGGCCAGCGACACGTCGGTGATCCCGGCGACCGAGGGCGTGGAGCCCGATCCGGAGGAGGTTCCCGACCGCCCGAGCGGCGATCTCCTGGTGGCCGCTCGAACCGCGCTCGGCGCAGGTCGGGGAGCCGAGGCGGTGCTGCTCGCCCGCGGGGCCGCGCTGCGCCGCCTGGCCGAACGGGGACGGATCTCGCTCCACCGCAGCCGCACCGACCGCGAGCATGTGCGCGCGCTGCGGGGAGACGCCGCCCTGTACGAAGACCTGCGCGACGTGGCGAACAGCGCCGAGGTCGTGCGGTGGGGCGGCCTCCCGGTGGATCTCGCGGTAGCCCGGCGGGCGGTGGAAGCCGCCGGGCGGCTGGTGGCGGTCGCCGCCGCGCTCGCCCTGCTGGGGCCGGTAGCCCTCGCCAGCGACCGGTATGGTCCGCGCGGAGATGCCGCGCTCGGCGCTCTGTTCGAGCGCGCGGGCTACGCGGTGACGTGGCGGACGAAGCCGCTGGTCGAACTCGACGAGACCACCGATCTGTTGGTCCTCGACCTCGGCTGGGTCTTCCCCGGCGAGGACGAGCACCGGGCGATCCGATCGTGGGTCGAAGCCGGTGGCGTGCTCGTGGTCGCCGGCGATGCCTCCGGGATCTTTCCGGAGCTCGAGGACTGGGTTCCGAGCGGACCGCCCGAGTTGGCAGGCTGGACGCTGGGCCTCGACCTCGAGGCGCCCCGCTGGCCCGACGAGCCGGTTCGCGCGTGGTCGGCGGGCTCGCCCCTGGTTGGGACCGACGGCAGCGCCGCAGTGGCCGAGATCCCGCTCGGCGCCGGCGTGGTGGTCGGCATCGCCGACGGGGCGCTGCTCGAGAACGGCGCGCTGATCCGTCCGGAGAACCGACGGTTCCTGGCCGAGCTTCCCCAGCTCGGGCAGGCGGTCGGGGGATGGCCGCTCGCCTCGCCGATCGCGGTCGAGCTCGCGACCCGGGCGTATGCGCAAGGCCAGGGCTCGGGCGGGGGCTGTGCCGCCGCGGACAGCCTCGCCAACGGGCGACTCCTCGCCGTCATTTTTCAGGTCCTGGTGCTGTGGTCGGTGGTGGCCGCCCTGCGCGGCGCCCCGTTCGCGGTCCCGCGCGACCCTCCCCCCGAGGAGCGACTGATGTTCGCCGATCACGCCGAGGCGCTCGCCCGACGCGCCTGGCGGACCGGAGATCGCGGCTGGGCCGACGCCGCCTACGCCCGCCTCTGGTTGCGCCGCATCGGCGTCGCCGGGCTACAGTCCGCGGCGGCGAGGGCCGGGCGAACCCCGGCCGAGGCACGGCAGACCGCCGATCAGATCGAGCGCCTAGCCGATGGAAAACTGAGCGACCCGGACCTCGTGGAGGAGCTTTGGCGGATCACGCGGTGAGCGAAACAGCTGAGCCGGTCCACGATATCGGGTGGTTCTCCCGACGCTTCCGGGCGGTGGAGAATCAGGTCGCCAGGGTGCTTTTCGGGCAGGATGACGTGGTGCGGCTGGCGCTCGTGGGCCTGTTCGCCGGCGGGCACATCCTGCTCGAGGGTCCGCCGGGGATCGGAAAGACGCTGCTCGCTCGAACCCTCGCCTGCACGCTCGGCATCGGGTTCCGCCGCATCCAGTTCACCCCGGACCTGATGCCGTCCGATGTCACCGGCGGGAACCTCTACGACCAACGGGCCGGGGAGTTCGTGTTCCGCCCAGGGCCGGTGTTCACCCAGATCCTGCTCGCCGACGAGATCAACCGCGCGCCGAGCAAGACCCAGGCCGCGCTCCTCGAGGCCATGAGCGACCGCCAAGTCACCGTCGATGGCACCACCCGCGCGCTGCCGGTGCCGTTCTTCGTGCTCGCCACCCAGAACCCGATCGAGAGCGAGGGCACCTACCCGCTGCCCGAAGCGCAGCTCGACCGCTTCCTGCTGAAGGTCCTGGTCGGCCACCCCACCGCCGCGGTCGAGGTGACGCTACTCGAGCACTACCTGGCAGGATTCGACGCCTCAAACCTCGAGGCGGTGGGGCTCGAGCCCCAGGTGGACACCGAATCCATCGGTCGGATGCGGGCGGTGGCGCGCACGGTCCGCGTCGACCGGACGCTGCTGGATTACATCGCGGCGATCGTGGGCCGCACCCGAAGTCACCCCGCGGTCGATGTCGGCGCGAGCCCGCGGGCCAGCATCGCGCTCCTCCTGTGTGGGCAGGTTCTCGCCGCTTCCGAAGGAAGAACCTACCTGGTTCCCGATGACGTGAAAGAACTCGCCGCCCCCGTCCTCCGGCACCGTTTCCTCCTCCAGCCCGATGCCGAGCTCGAGGGCACGAATCACGACATGGTGATCCGGGCGATCCTGGCGGACGTGCCGGTCCCGGGTTCGACCGGGTGATCCCGCGGCCGGCGCTGGTCGCCCTCTCCTCGCTCGGCCTGCCGCTCGCCATCCTCGCCATCTGGACCGATGCGGTACTGCCCGCTTGGGTCGTGGTGAATGCGCTGGTTCTGGTAGTGGGTGCCGTCGATCTCGCCCGGGGGGGTGCCGCGGTGCGCGCCGGGCGAGAGCTCGCGACCGTGCAGGGGGTAGGCCGTGACTTCCCCGTTCGGGTGTGGATCGACAATCTGGGCCACCGCCCGCTCCGGGTGCGGGTGACCGACGACGCGCCCGGCCCGGCCACCGGCCTCCCGCTCGACGCCCGAATCGGACCCGGCAGGCGCTTCGAAGCGGTGTATCAGGCCCGGATCGACCGCCGCGGTCATCACCGGTTCGGCCCGATCACCGTTCGATGGCGCTCGCCGTGGGGCCTGTGGGAACGCCAGCGGCGACTTCCCGTGCCCGGCGAGGCGAAGGTCTTCCCCGACTTCACTCAGCTTCGCCGCCTCGACCTCGAGACGCGACTGGTGCAGGACAAAGCCCCGGTCCGCGCGCGGCGCCGCCCCGGTGGGGAGAACGAATTCGAACGCCTTCGGCCCTATGTCGCCGGCGACCCGATGAAGCACGTCGACTGGAAAGCCACCGCCCGTCGGAACGAGCTAGTGACGCGCGAATACGGACAAGAAGCCAATCAAAACCTCATCTTTCTGCTGGACTGTGGTCGCACCATGGGACAGCGCAGCGGCGACCTCCTGGCGTTCGACCATGCGCTCAACGCGGCGGTGATGATGGGAGAGGTGGCGCTGCGCCGCGGCGATCGCGTCGGGCTGCTGGCCTTCGACGACAAGATCCGAGCCTGGCTCCCACCGCGGGGAGGGACCCGATCCGGGGCGCGCATCATCCGGGGCATCTACGACCTCTCGCCGTCGCTCTCCGAGCCGGACTACGCCCTCGCCCTGCGGCACCTGGGGCAGCGGGTGCGCCGGCGGAGCCTGCTCGTGGTGCTCACCTCGGTGATCGATCAGCCGAGCGCCGAGTCCGCCCGCGCCCTGGCCTCGGGCCTCGCCCGACGACACCTCGTGCTCACCGTCTGGCTGCGCGATCCCACGCTCGACCGCTGGCTCGACGAGCCGGGCGAGGACGCGGTGGCGCCTTGGCGTCGGGCCGCAGCGGCGGAGCTGATCGACGCCCGCGAGACTGCCCTGCGAAGCCTCGAAAAACAGGGGGTACACATCGTCGACTGCCCGAACGGCGGCCTCGCGCCCCAGCTCGTCTCGTCGTACCTCGAGATCAAGGCCCGGCGGCTGCTCGGTTGACTTTACCGCGCGTTGACGATTTCCGCGGTAAGAAGCAGCCGCCGAGAATGGTCCGACGTGCGCCGCCGGAGCTCAGGCCCCGACTCGGCAGCGCAGTATTCAAGGAGATTCGATGACTCTCACCCGCTCTCTCGTCCTGGCCCTCGCGCTCGCCGGTTCGGCTGGCCCCCTCCTGACCGCTACGGTCGCGGTCGCCGCCGACGCCCCGATCCCCGCGACCGGCCTCCTCGACATCGTCCCCCCGGCGGCGCTTCGCGCGGACGGCGGCCCGGTCGATGTCGCGGTGCTGGCCTGGGCGCCGGATGGCAAGGGAATCGCCGGACTGAAGCTGAAGCCAGAAGCCTCCGTGGGTACCGCGGGGAATTGGCGCGAAACGGCCCCGGGAAGCTACCTGTTCACCTGGACGCCACCGCCCTCCGGCGCCGCGTCGGTCACCTGGACGTTGAAGCTCAAGGGCGCGATCGATCTCCACGCCACCGCCACTCTGGCGGTCGCGGCCGTCGACCCGGTCCTCGCGGTGACGAGCAACCCCGACCAGATCACGCTCGGAACCGGCGCAGAGTCTACCCTCTCCCTCCTCTCTGGCGGCACGCCCACCGTCCGGAGCAGCGCCGGCGAAGTGAAGGCGCTCACCGCGATGGGCGGCGGAAAACACACCGCCAAGTACACCGCGCCGGGGCTCCCCTACCCCCATCTCGCGATCGTCACCGCCGCGGATGCGAGCAACCCGACCGCGCAAGGAAGCCACGTCGTCATCCCGCTCGTCGGCTCGGTCAACTTTCCGGTCAGCGGTCCGGCGAACGCCACCGTCGTGCTGAAGGTCGCGGGGCGCGACTTCGGTCCGGTGCAACTCGCGGCCGACGGAACGGGGGCCGTGCCCGTGAACGTTCCGCCCGGCGTGAGCACGGCCACGCAGGTCACCCAAACCAACGGCCAATCCACCGAGAGCGCGCTCGACCTGAAGGTGCCTGAGACACGCCGGGTGGCGCTCTATCCGCTTCCGGCCGACGTGCCCGGGGGAACGGTCGTGCCCGTTCGGGCGGTGGTCTTCACACCCGACGGCAAGCCGAACGCCGCCGCAAAGGTCACGTTCAGCGCAACGCGCGGAACCATCAGCGCGGCGCGCCACCTCGCCAACGGCCTGTTCATCGCCGACTGGACCCCGCCGGCCGAAGGCGGGCCCGCCAAGGTCACCGTCAACGTCGACGACTCCAAGGTCCAAACGGACGAGCTCGAGGTCGGTATCCTCGGTACCCGCCCGGGGCGCGTGGCCCTCTCGACCGACCCCGCGGAGATCGGACCCGCCACCACGAGCGTGAAGGTGACCGCCAAGGTCACCGGCGTGGACGGGAAGCCCCTCGCCGGGCGGGTGGTGGAGTTCGGCGGCAACGTGACGCTGAAGGGCCCGGTCACCGACAACAAGAATGGGGATTACAGCGCCACGGTCGGCGTGACGGCGGCAACGGCGGCGCGCATCGGAGCGCTGCCCCACGCCCCGGTCAGCCGGAACCCGGTGCGGCACGTGGTCGTGCTCGCCGACAGCCGCGTTCCCACCGACGGCGCCTCGAAGGCGCGGGTGACGATCCTGGCGACCGACGGGTTCGGCTACCCGGTCGCGAACCGCAAGGTCGAGCTCGCGGTCGTCGGAGGCGACGGCAAGCTCTCCGCGACGTCGGTCACCACCGACGGCGACGGGATCGGCCGCGTCGACTACACGGCCGGCAGCAAACCGAGCGTCGTCCACATTCAGGCCACCGCCGACGGGCGGGTGGGATCCGGATCGGTCGCCCAGATCCCGGGCAACGCCGCCGTGCTGGCGATCCCCCCGAACGGCGGTTCGGCCGCCGACATCGCGCGCACCTGGGCGCTGGCCGCGGGGAACCTGGTGGTGCCCGCGAAGGGCGGCGCTGCGCCGGTCGTTGCCGCCCCGGTCGCCGCTGCCGGTCTCGCCGCAGTGGGCACGAAGCCCACCCGCCTCGAGGTGACGGTGCCCGCGTCCGGCGCCGCCGGCACCACCGTGCAAGTGGTCGCGCGTCCGGTGGACGCCGCAGGCCAGGCGATCCCCGGGGTCACGCTCGACTTCCTGACGTCGATCGGCACGCTCGGCCCGGTGACCGAGAAGGACGGCGCCTACACCGCCACGCTCACGATCCCGGCCGGGGCCACCGGTACGGCCAAGGTCTCGATCATGCACGACTCCGGGATCTCGGCACTCGGGAAGATCGAGGTAGGCGGCGCAGTCGCCGCTGCACCCGTCGCTGCGCCAGCGCCAGGGGGTTCGCCGTGGGGGAGCCCGGCCGCGCCCGCGCCCGCGACGCCCGCAACGCCCGCGCCCGCGCCCGCACCAGGGGCCGCGCCGGCACCCGCGGCGCCCGCGCCCGCACCGGTGGCGACGGCCCCAGCCGTCCCGAAGGTACCGAAGGAAGTCAGTGACAACCCCTGGTTCCGGGCGCGCGCCAGCGGGGTGGGCGGCATCTATACCTACGAGCAGAGCCCAACCCCCACCCCGGGCGAACTGCTCGACGTCCCGCTGCTGGTCGGTGGACCCTCGGGGGGACGCCCGGCCAGCCCGATCGGGTTCGAGGTCGATGGCCGCGTGTGGGTCCCCTCGCTCACGAATCTCGGGTTCCACGCTCAGCTTCGTGAGACGTTCTATGAGGTCGAGTCGGAGACCTTCGCAAACCCGGCCCAAGACTGGTTGTCGGACATCCGAGTCGACGTGAATGGTCGCTACCCGTTCGCGGTCGGCGAGGATGAGTTCTGGATCGGCGCAAAAGCTGGCTTCCGGTACAACGACTTCATGGTATTCAAGGGCTGTCTCGACGAGGGTTGCCGCCCGGAGGGTCCGGGCATCGAGTACGAGCCGCTGGGCGTGCTCGGCGTCGGGGTCGGCCCGGAGCTCGGGGTCGAAATCGGCAAGTTCCACCTGATCACCGGGTACGACCTCGGGCTGGCCGGTGGGTCGAAGCCCTACTCCAGCGCGATCGACACCAACGTCGGCTTTGCCTTCGTCGAGCACCTGTTCGCCGATCTCGGCTTCGGCTGGTCGAGCCGCCAGGTGGTGCTGACCAGCGCCGACACGGGCGAGGACCGCGGATCCCTCAATGATCAGCAGATGACCTTCGACATCGGCCTGGGATGGGAGATGTGATGTTTCCCCCCTTTACCCCCGAGCTCGAGGCCTTCCGAGACAGCGTCCGCGCATTCGCGGAGGCGAAGCTGGCCCCGCACCGGAAGGACTGGGACGAGGAAGGAGGGTTCCCACGCACGATCTTCAACGAGCTCGCCGACCTGGGCGTGCTCGGGATCCGCTTCCCCGAGGCCCACGGCGGCCTTGGGCTCGACTGGTGGTACACCGTCGCCTTCATCCAGGGCCTCGCGCACTGCCGCAACGCGGGCCTGATCATGTCGATCCTGGTCGACACCGACATGGCCACGCCGATCATCGCCGAGATCGGGACCGAGGCGCAGAAAGCCGAGTTCCTCGCTCCCACGATCCGCGGCGAGAAGGTCGCTGCGCTCGGCGTCACCGAGCCCGGTGCCGGGTCGGATGTCGCCTCGATCCGTACCACCGCCCGCCGCGACGGCGATCACTACGTGATCAACGGGCAGAAGACCTACATCACGAACGGGGCGTTCGCCGACTACCTCACCCTCGCGGTGCGCACCGGGGGCGAAAGCCACAGCGGGATCAGCCTGATCCTGTTTCCGACCAACACCCCGGGGTTCACCCGCGGCCGAAAGCTCGACAAGTTGGGCACCCGTTCGGTAGACAGCAGCGAGCTCCATTTCGAGGACTGCCGCGTCCCCGTCGCGAACCTGCTCGGCCAAGAAAACGCCGGCTTCTACTACATCATGAAGAATTTCCAGGGCGAGCGCCTCGTGGCTGCCCTGATGGGCATCACCTCGATGGAGATCGCGATCCAGGACGCGATCCGATACGGAAAGGAGCGGAGGGCCTTCGGGCGTCCTATCCTCAATTTCCAAGTCTGGAAGCACAAGTTTGCGGAGCACCTCACCGCGCTCGAAGCGGCCAAGGCGCTCACTTGGCAGGCCGTGCAACAGCACGCGACCGGAGAGGACGCCACGAAGCTGATCAGCATGGCGAAGTTGTTCGCCGGGGATCTGGCGCAGAAGGTGATCTACGACTGCCTGCAGTTCCACGGCGGCTACGGCTTCATCGAGGAGTACGACATCGCGCGCTCCTACCGCGACGTTCGGCTGCTCCCGATTGGCGGGGGAACGTCGGAGATCATGAAGGAGATCATCTGGAAGTGGGTGGAAGCGGGGGGGTAGGGCGACCCGGTCACATCCCGGGAGCGGCCGATCCGGTAGTTCCGGAGGCGCGATCCGCGGGGGTGGCTGCGCGGCCCTCGACGCCAAGGGTGGGATTGCCGTCGTAGGCTCGTTCATGACCTCCATCACGCTCGAGCCCGGCACCGAGCGGGAGACCAAGCTGTCGGGTGAAAACGACGCCTTTATCGCCTACTTCGCGCCGGCGGGCGCCAAGTGATCTGCGTCGAACTCCTGTTGGCCTGCACCCCCGAGCTCGGGGACTCCGAATCGCCCGACACGGCCTCCACGGACGATGCCAGCGCTGGAAGCGTCGAGCGCGAGCTTGAGCCCAGTCCTGCAAGGTTCCACCTCGTGCAGGAGTTTCCCTGTCACCGGTTCCCGGCCCGGCAGCATGGTAGGGGGCCGGCGACCACGAGGATCGACTACCCGTCGGTAATCGACCACCCTGGCGACTTCGCGCGGATCGACGACGATCTCTGGACGGCGGCCGGGGGGTTGGACCCGCGCTGCTCGGGGAAGCAGTGACTGAGCCGGTCTTCGGCCTGCGACTGCGGGTCGATGTCGTGCCCGGATGCACCGGCAGCGCACGACCGAGCGCGTTTCCGATGCGTTCGGCAGACGGCGCGGTACTCCGACGCCGTCAGACCGGTCAGACCCGTACCCGCCAGTCGGAGCCGTCGGCGCGGTCCATCACCACAATGCCCGCGCCGTCGAGCTCGGCGCGGAGGCGATCCGCCTCCGCCCAGTCCTTTCGCATGCGCGCTCCGGTACGGTCCGCCAGCATCGCCTCGACCTTCTCCGACGTGAGCCCAAGAGCGGGCAGCCGCCGGGCCTTCACCTCCTCGGCGAACGTGGCCGGCGTGCCAGCGAGCAAGCCGAGCGCCGGGCCCAGCAGTCGCAGCGCGTCAAGCGCCGGCGCAACGACGGTTCCACCTCGCGCATTCGCCCGCTTGTGGTTCGACAGCCGGTTGATCGCCCGAGCCAGTTCGAACGCATGCCCCAGCGCCTTCGCGGTGTTGAAGTCCTCGTCGAGGGCGGCCAGGAAGTGCCGCTGAAAGGAGCGGCCGAGCTGAAGCACCTCGAGCGCGTCGGGACCGAGCTCGGCCGCCGCCGCCTCAGCGGGACCGAGTCCGCCCATTCGACTCCCGACCTCCACCGCCTCGTACAGCCGGGCGAGCATGCCCAGCGCTTCGGGCAGCGCCGAGGCCGGATCCCACGGAAGCGGGGATCGATAGTGGCACTGAAGATAGTACAGCCGGAGGGCCTCGGGCGGGAATTCGAGAAGAATATCCTCGACGTTCACCACATTGCCCAGCGACTTGCTCATCTTGGCGCCGCCCGACATCGTCAGGAGGCCGTTGTGCATCCAGCAATGCGCGAAGGGCGCGTGGTTCGCAGCTTCGGACTGGGCGATCTCGTTCTCGTGGTGCGGAAACACCAGATCGAGCCCGCCCCCGTGAATGTCGATGGTGGTGCCCAGGTAATGCCGCACCATCGCCGAACACTCGATGTGCCAGCCGGGCCGCCCGGGTCCCCACGGGCTCTCCCAAGCTGGTTCGCCGGGCTTCGCCGCCTTCCACAGGGCGAAGTCGGCCGCCTCCCGCTTGCCGCCCTCCGGGTCGGCGCTTCGCAGCTCGTCGGGCGACTGGTTCGAGAGCGCCCCATACGCCGGGAAACTCGAAACCGAGTACCACACCGAGCCGTCGGCCGGGTAGGCGTGACCCGCAGCGACCAGCTCGTCGATCATCGCGACGATCGGCGCGATCGTCTCGGTCACCCGCGGCTCGAGATCCGGGCGGATCAGGCCGAGGCTGTCGGTGTCGCGATGAAAGTTGGCGATGTACCGATTCGCCAGCTCGACGGCTGGTTCCCCTCGCTTGGCCGCCCGCTCGATGATCTTGTCGTCGACGTCGGTAAAATTACGCGCGAAGGTGACGTTCCAGCCGCGGAACCGCAGGTAGCGAACGAACGTGTCGAAGACCATCATCGCGCGCGCGTGGCCGACGTGGATCTCGTCGTAGACGGTCATCCCGCACACGTAAAGCGAGACCTGTCCCGGGCGAACCGGTTGGAACTCGCGGACGTCGCGCGAACGGGTGTCGTAGAGCCGGAACGGGGGCGGGCTCGGCGGATGGACCGGGGGGCCACCGCCGGGAGTCACGTCGCTCACGGTACGGCAAAGAGGGTTTCGAGCTCGCTCTTCAGTGCGTTCTCGTCGACCCCCTTGGCGGCGGCCAACTCCTGCACGATGAGGGAGTGAGCCTGATCGTACATCTTCTTCTCCCCGAAGGAGAGCGTTTTCTCCGCCTTCAGCCTGGCGAGATCGCGCAACACGGCTGCAACCTCCAGCGGGTCGCCGGTCTTGATCTTGTTGGTGTACTCGCGATAGCGACGGTTCCAGGTCTGCTTATCGGCTGGCGTGTCGCGGTCGCGAAGCACCTCGTAGACCTTCTCGACCGCGGAGAGCGGGATGATCTCCCGCAGGCCGTTCGCGCCGGCCTGGTCTACCGGCGCCCGATACTCCATGCCGTTCGCGAGGATGTCGATCACGAACACCTCGTACGACCGCCCTTCCATGTGCATGGCGTCGACCATGCGGATCTTGCCGACTCCGTAGTTCGGCACCACGACGCGATCACCCACTTGAAAAGTCATCCTTTTCCTCGACCTCCTGCCCTAACGCGCGGCTCGGGGTCGGGCGAACCCATCATGGCTTCCGATGCAGCACGAAAGTCCCGACGCCCGCGGCGAGAAGGGCCACGGCGGGGGCAAGCGACAAGGTCAGCAGCGAAGCACGCCCTTGGATGACGGACAGGGCGAAGGTGGTTTGCAGAATCGCCGCCATGGCCGCAAGAAACGCGGCCAGGCCGACCCCCCGGGTGCCCCCCCGCAAGCCGCCGACGACCCCGAGCGCTCCTCCCGCGCAGGCGAGCGGCCAGCCGAGAACCCGCGATAGAAGCCAAGCGTTGCGCGACACGTCCGGGGGGGCCGCCAGCAGCCCCGAGAGCGCGGTCAGGGGCCCCGCTCGGGGCGCGCCGGCCCAATGGGCTGGATCGGGGAGCAGCCAGGGACTCTCCCGAAGCACCTCGTCGTCGATGCGGGTGACGGGGGGACCGGACACCGTCCAGGTGTGTCCGTCCCAGGTCGCCGACTCCGCGTGCCCCGCACCGACGAGCGCGCCATCGACCAGCCAGATCGCATCGACGTCTCGGGCGGTCGCCGCGTCCAGCGCCGCGGCGCGGATCCAGGCCACGGACCCTGGTTCGCCGGGGAACGACACCCACTCCCCGCCGCCGGGTGGGGCGACCGGCGCGACCTCCCAGGCGAGCGCGACCCCAAGCCCGAGGACCCCGCTCACTCCGCCCGCCGCGACCGCGAGCCGGGCCGGCGACCAGCCGAGGGAGACGAGCGAGACGTAGCGACCGTCGCGCACCCAATTGCGAAGGGCATGGCCCGCCCCCAGGGCACACACGAGTGGCAACACGACCCACGTTCGTGCCGGCAGGCCGGCGAGCGCCGGGGCCCAGGCGCCCCGCTCGACCAGCTCGACGAGGAGGCCGGCCCCCGAGACCCCCACCAGCCAGCGGGACATGGTCCAGCCGGCATCGGTGGCCCAGTGGCGATCGCCGACGTTCACCGGTCGCGCCAGGTCGCCCAGCTCACCGCGGCGGCCATCGCAACGTAGCTGGGCCCCAAGGCGGCACTTGCCATCGCACCCCAGCCGATCGCGAGTCCGTCGCCGAGGCGAACCGCCAGCAGCCACCCGACCGCCAGGGCCGCGAGCCACGCGGGACCGGACGCGCGGGTCGCCAGCGGCCCGGCCGCAAGGGGAAGGAGCGACGCTGCCAACGGATGGAGGAATCGCTTCCACCAGATCGCCCACTCGTAGCTGGCATCGCGGCCAGCCGCCTCGCTCCGGGCGGCGACCGCGGAGACCGCCGGCGTGAACCGCGAGCCGAGATCGGTGCGGCCCTCGTCCAGGAAAGACTGCTCAAAGGTCTCAAAATCCACGACCGCTGGCTCGCCGCCGCCGAGAATCACCGCTCGGCCGGCGTTAAGCGACAGCACTCCCTGGGAAACGCGACTGGTCGCGGCGGCCGCCACCCAGTTGCGTCCCGAGACGAGCGTCGTTCCCCCCGCCCCGACCTGGATCAGGTCCACCTCGCCCGACCTCAACCGGATGCCCGGGACGAGGGCGACGGTCGCCCGCGAAACGAGCGCGCGAGCGGTGGTGCGCGCCGCGGGCTCGACGACGTTCACCCCCAGCGCCGTCACGAAGCCTCCGCCCAGCCCGAGCACCAGCCAGGCCGCTGCGAGGTCCCGGCCGCGCCAGCCGGTTGCGCGGAGCCCGGTCCACGCCCCTTCGGCCACCCAGGCCCGCAGCGGCGCCACGGCCGCAAAACCCAGCACGCCCGGGAGGAGAACGGTTGCCGTCGCCGGCGCCGCGAGCCCCACCAGCGCGAACCAGGTGCCGAGGTCGGGAATCACACCTCCATCCCAGGCAATTCGACCCGCCCCCGTCGCGGCGGCGGCCAAGGAGCCCGCGGCAAGTGCTTGCCAGGCCGGCCGGAGGGTTTCCGCGAGCAGGGCGCGAGACGGGGTCAAGAGACTGGACACCTGTTCACCATGCGTTTATGTTCACCCCGTGGCCTACGCCGAGCTGATCGCCCGCACCGGATACTCCCTGCTCGAGGGGGCGTCGCTTCCGCACGAGCTTGTGGAGTCGGCATTGACCGCAGGCATCTCGCATCTCGGCATTATGGACCGAGATGGAGTCTACGGCGCGGTACAGGCTCACAAAGCAGCCAAGGGCACCGGCTTGCACCTGACGATCGGCGCGGCGCTCACGATCGCCGACCAGCCCGCTGCGGTGGTCTTGGTCCAGGACCGGCGTGGATGGTCCCGCCTGTGCCACCTGCTCACCCGGGCCCGCGAGCTCGATGCGCGACGCGGCGTGGAGAAGGGCCGGGCCTGCCTCGCGCTCGCCGACCTCGCGCAGCAGACCGAAGGGCTCGCCTGCCTCCTCCGATTCGGTTGGGAGCAGCCGGCCGCCGCAGTGTTGCGCGAGGCGTTCGGCAAGCGTCTCTTCGTGGCGTGGTCGCGCACCCTGTCGCCTGTCGATCGCGACCGCCTGCGGTGGGCAAGCGAGTTGTCCGCGGCGATCGACGCACCGATCGTCGCCAGCAACGACGTGCTGTTCCACGCCGCGCACCGTCAGCCGTTGGCCGACGTGCTCACCTGCATCCGGCGCAAGACCACGCTCCATGCCGCCGGGCGGGCGCTCCTGCCCAACGGCGAGCGACACCTGCTCCCCGAGGCGGTGTTCCGTGCCCGGTACGCCGAGATCCCGACCGCCGTAAACGCGGCGCACGAACTCGCCGCATCGTGTACGTTCGCCCTGTCCGACCTGCACTATGGCTACCCTCGCGAGGTCGTCCCCGAACACACCACGCCGATGGCCTGGCTCGTCGCGCTCACGCGTCGGGGCCTCGCCGAGCGCTACCCCGACGGCGTTCCCGCGTCGGTCAGCACACAGATCGCCCATGAGCTCGAACTTATCGATGAACTCGACTTTCCAAGCTATTTTCTAACGGTGCACGACGCGGTGGCGTTCGCGCGACGCCAGGGAATCCTCTGCCAGGGCCGCGGCTCCGCCGCCAACTCAGCCGTGTGCTA
>CANLGQ010000048.1 GCA_947490265.1 Pseudomonadota bacterium
CTCGGAATCCGCGCGCCTCGCAGGGGCCCTGCCCCTGCAACCCCGCTGGGGGGCTGGCCCCCCAAACCCCACGGCGGACCCGTACCGCGCCAAGGACCAACCGTTTATCGGCACCCGGATTCCGACCGACTCGGAATCCGCGCGCCTCGCACGGGCCCTGCCCTGCCACGCCGCTGGGAGAACCCACGGCGCCTCACACCGCCACCGTCCAAAACCGCGGTGTTCGACCACGACGGGGCCACCCCGGTCAGAGAGCGCCTATTTCCGCGTCTCTAGCACCGGGGACCAATCCCCGTCGACCGGGCGCGTCGGCATGCGGCGCAGGTAGGTCCGCGACAAACCGTCTCCCCCGGGGCGAGCGCCGTCGGCCGCCGTGAAACCGCTCGACGCCTCGTCGAGACGACCCGCGTCCCATGCGGTGAGGGCCGCGTCAAAAAGCGAGATCCACCCCCCGTCCTCCGCGGCGTCGAACACCTCCCAGGCCTCCACCTCCTCGAGTTTCCCACTCACCGTCAGCCGCCCGACGCGGCGCCACACGAGTCCGGCCTGGTCGCCGCACAGTCGGCGGGTATCGGAGCAAAATAGGCTGCGTACCCCAAGCCCGGCGCAGGCGCCCTCCAGACGGGAGGCCAGGTTCACGCGGTCGCCCAGGATCGTGTACGAGAGCCGTTTCGAAGTACCAAAGGTGCCAATCAGGAGCGCACTGCCGCTGGACCCGCCAAGCTTCACCGATTTGAAATACGGATCCTCTCGTCGCTGGAGGGCCAGGGCACCATCGAGCGCCCCTCGCACCACCCGCACCGCGTGATCCTCAGGGGAGCCATAGACCAGGTTTCCGCCTCGAAAAGACATGACCGCATCGCCAATGAACTTGTCGACAATCAGGTCCTGCGCCAGGTGGGCTTCCACGACCGCGTCGAGCGCCCCCTCCAAGTGCCGCTTCAGCTCCTCGAGGGGTAGGCCCTCGGATGCCGAGGTAAATCCCGTGATGTCGCAAAACACGACCGTAGCGGGCATTCGCACATCTTGGTCGTAGGCATCGGGGTGGGCCAGAAACCAGTCGGCGACTTGCCGCGGGAGGGCGACGTTGAGGAGTGCCCGCACCTGCTTGGAGAACACCGCGGGGATCTGGAATTGGGAGACGACCAACAAGAGCGCCATGCCGAGGAGGGAGCCGAGGACGAACCACAGCTCGATGCGATCGCCGTTCTCCGCAAGCACCGTGGCGGGGACCTCGAGTTCGCGCGTCGAGCGGGCCCCTTCCACCGTGACGGTGAGGGTGTCCCCAACCGGCCGCCCCTCGACCGCCACGATCCGGCCCCCGTTTCCCTCCCCGCGGGCAACCAACAGGAGCCCGACAAACAAGCCCGCATAGCCGAGAACCGCGAAGCGAAGCACCCGGTCGAACCTGCGACTCTCCTGGGTCTCTCCGGCGTACTCGAAGGCCCGCAAGACCCGGAGAACCCGGAGGGACCGCAAGAGGCGTAGCGCACGCAACAGGCGGAACATCCTCACAAAACGCAGCCCTTCGAGCAACGTGGGCCCGCCGAAGGTGGTCAGCGCGGGGAGCGCACACACGAGGTCGACCACGAACCAGGGGGTGCGCACATAGGCCAGCCGACCGGAGACCAGCCGAAGAACCAGGTCCAGGACGAACACGGCGTCGAGGACGGCTCCGACGACCGAAACGGCGTCGGACACACCCAGGGCAAGCCACGCCCCCGCGAGATCGCCCAGGTACAGTCCGACCGCGAGCCCCGCGGCGACCAGGAGCGGCCGCTCGGCCGCGTCGAGGAACTTGGAAAGGCGTAGCAAGCAGGGCTCTCCGGGTGCAGGGTAACCGTCAGTCCAGCAGGGCCGCCAACCCGGCGAGCAGGCGTGCCGGGCTCAGGCCCTCGCTCGGCAGGTGCACGAAGCCGACCGGACGACCGACGAGGGCGGGAACGACCTGGTACAGCCAGGCATTACACACGTAGTTCCCGGCGTCTGAAGAGACGACCGCATCGAGGGCCGCCGCGAGGCGATCGACGTCGAGGGTGGCGGCGACGGTCGGTTCGCCAGGCGGCAGCGGGAGCACCTCCCCAACAACATCCGCACGTCCATCCGTCCTGCGCACGGCCAGGCGCTCGACGTGGACTCCCGAGCGGGAGGTGGCGACCCCGAGACCGACCACCGCGCGGGCATCGAGGGCGCGCGCCGCCTCGATGGCCATGAGCGGACCCACCCGCCACCGAACCGGGAGGACCAAGCCGACCACGGGGCTGCTGCCTGCCCGACACCCGTGCACCTGACGCGCCAACCGGGCCGAGGGGTTGTCCACCACCCCCGGAAACGGGCCGAACCCAGTGACGAGGACAGGGCGATTCACGACGGGTCTCTCGCGAACCGCATCACGGCCTCGACGTGACCCGTTTGGGGGAACAGGTCCACCGTCCAGAGGTCGGTGGCCCGCCAGCCCCCGGCTTCCAGCACCGCGCGATCCCGCGCGAGCGCGGCCGGGTTGCACGCAACGTACACGAGCACCGGTGCGGACTGAACCGCCAGCGCGGCCGCGACCCGCGGATGGAGGCCCGCACGGGGAGGATCCACGACCAAAACCGCGTCCGCAGGGATTTGGCCGAGGAGGTCCTCGACCCGCCCAACGGTAAACTCGGCGACGAGGCCCGCTTCCAGCGCGTTGGCCCGAGCATCGTCGATGGCGGCCGGCACCTCCTCGATCCCGACGACGCGGTCGAACCCGGGGCCCAGGGTCAAAGAGAACGTTCCAACCCCGCAGTAGAGATCGACCAGGGTGCCCGACGCGGTGCCGAGCGCCTCGCGCACCGTGGAGATGAGGATCTCGGCTCCCTGTGCGTTCGTCTGAAAGAAGCTCTCCAGCGAAAGCCGGAAGGCGACCCCGCCGAGCCGGGCGACGAGGTTGGGCACCCCGCGACGTTCGCGAACCACCCCGCGGGCGACATCCGCGACCCCGGCATTCTCCATCCAAACCGCGCCGTCGGCCACGGCATCCAGCGCGTCGAGGACCCGTCGCGCCCACGGGGCCTCCGACTCGCCCGCCGGCGCCGTGACCAGCCCCGCCAGGAGACCGCTCTCGGACTCCCGAAGGACAAGGTGCCGCCAGAATCCGGTGTGCTCCCGGGGGTCCCACGGCACCGGAGCGGCCGGGTCGAGCGCCACCGCTCGGACGGCCGTCAGCGCCGCGGACATCCGCGGACCGGCCAATGCACACACGGGGGCGTCGACCACGCGATCAAACCGACCCGGAGCGTGAAACCCCAGGAATCGACCCTCGTTCGGGAGGTGGCGATCTGCCTCGGCAAGCCATTGACGCCCGCCGAACCCGAGCTCGAGCTTGTTGCGATAGCCGTAGGCCGATGTCCCGCCTCGTATCGGGTGCGTGACCACCCCTGCGAGGTCGCCGAGCACGGACGCAACCAGCCCAGCCTTCGCGGCCCGCTGAGCCGGGAGGCCCAGTTCCTGCAGCGCGCATCCCCCACACCGGCCGAATTGGGGGCACGCGGGTTCGGCGAAGCCCGGCGCCGGACGGATCGTCGCCAGTTTGATCGACTCGGCCACGCCGCGACGCCGCTTCCCAGGGGCCACCCGAACTCGGCTTCCCGGAGCGCCCGCGCGGACGCGCACGAGCGTCCCGTCGTCGGCATGCCCGACGCCAACACCGCGTTCGGCGAGGCTGCCGATCTCGATCTCGATGGGCTCCGGCCGGGGCCTCACGTGCCGGACCGTCCGACCCGAGGTCGGTCACCGATCGGATAGGGACAATGCCGACAACCGTTGCCGCAGCAGTAACCGCGCTCAGTCAGCGCGAAGTCGGTCATGACCCACCACCCCGTCTGCGGATCGCGGTACAGCCGCTCGCCCCGCGCCACGGCCTGCTGGTGGGCGATGGCGATGTCCTGGGAGTGCTGCCCCACCCGCCTGGGGGTAACTCTCAAGCCGGCTTCTGCAAGGCAGGGACTTCCCTTTCGCTGTCGCCAGCGCTAGTGTGTCATCATGCCAAATCCCGCCGACGACCCAAGGGTCTTGCAACTTCTTCGCGAAGCCGATCAAGCGATCCAACAGCGCGCCGATCCGGCCACGCTGGCCGCCATCCACATGCATCTGGGCATGGTGTTTCACGAGGTCGTCCGCCGAGCGACCGCTGAAATGCGCACCCTCGATTCCCCGATTCCGCGGCCAGCGCCGCTTGCCCCCGCCCCTCCGAACCTCCTCCCCGACGACGAGACCGAGTCCACGGATACGCCAACGTGGACGAACGAGGCCGAGCGCGACGACCAGAACAGCGGATGGACCGAGGACGCGGACCTGCCCGCCGGGCCGCTGTTCGACAGCGGGGAGCTCGACGACGACACGAACTTCCCTGAAAACGACGCCGAGAAGGATGGCTTCGGAATCGACGCGGCGGAGCAGTGGTCGGAGGGGCAGGAGACCTTCAACCTGCCGCCCGAGCTGCGGAACCTCCTGGGCGTTCCTCCTGACTTGACGAGCCCCGACGACCTCGCCGTCGAGGCCAGCCGCGTTCAGTGGGCGACAAGCGATCTCGAGGGCCGGTTCGGCCTGCTCGCCCCGGCCGCACAGTCAGCAGTTCTGGGACTGCTCTCCTCCCGGGCGAACCTACTCTCCGAGCGCCTCGACGTCGCGGTCGGACCGCGGCTCGCCTTGGATCGCCTCAGGAAGTGGCGGCTCGCTCGAAGCCTCCCCCAGGTCGCAGGGATCGAGGAAAACCCGCTCCCCGAGAGGGGAAGCTGGGAGGCCGACGCTCGTTCGTGGTGGGCGGTGTTCGAAGGCGCAGCCCCCGTCGACAGCTCTCCCGGATAGACCGCTCCGGGGGGCGACCGATGCCGGACGTGCAGAGTGAGTACCTGATCCTCGGGGGCGCCGGCCTCGTCGGCACCCAGGTCTGCCGGCAGATCAGCCGGCTCTTTTCCCCTGCCCGGCTCGTGGTGGCGTCCTTACTCGAGCGCGAGGCGCGCGACGCCTGCAGCCGGCTCGCGGTCGAATTCCCGGCGACCCAGTTCATCCCCGAATGGGGCGACCTGTTCGTCCCCACCGCCTGGGCCCACCTCCCGCGCCGCGAGCTGCTCGCCGATCGCGACCGGCGACGCACCCTCCTGCAGCAGCTCTTCGGAAACTTCGACGCCGCATACCAGGACAACCACCTCGTCGCGATCATCGGGCGCCACCGGCCGAGCGTCGTCGTGGACTGCGTCAACACGGCCACCGGGCTGTCGTACCAGAATGTGTTCGAAGGGGCCGCGCGGGTCATGGAGTGGCTCGGCGAAGCGGGTTTCGACGCTGGCGGAACCGAGGATCTCGAGTTGTTCCTCCTCTCCCAGAGCGTCCCCCAGCTCATCCGACACGTGCGGATGCTGCACCGTTGTACGACCGAAGCAGGGGTTCGAAGCTACCTGAAGGTGGGAACGACGGGAACCGGTGGCATGGGCTTGAACATCCCGTACACCCACTCCGAGGACAAGCCGAGCCAGGTCCTGCTCGCGAAAACCGAGGCCGCGTTCGGACACACCGGGCTGCTCTTCCTCCTTGCCCGCACACCCGGCGCTCCCATCGTGAAGGAGGTGAAGCCAGCGGCGATGATCGGCTACAAGGCCGTGACCACCATCCACGCGAAGGACAAACACGGCAATGACCAGCTCTACGAGCCGCGGGAGGTCGATGCAGCCGGCGACCTGACCCTCGCCGAGGCGGCAACCGGGTACCCGGTCCGTGGCCGACTCACGGTTCCCGTTGTGGACACTGGTGAGAACGGCGTTTTCACTCGTGGAGAGTTCGCGGCGATCACCGCGCTGGGCCAGATGGAGTACATCACGCCCGAGGAAATCGCCCGAGCCGTGGTCCAGGAAATCCGCGGGGCCAACTCCGGCCGCGACGTGATCAGCGCGCTCGACAGCTCCGTGATGGATCCCTCGTACAAGGCCGGCCTGGTGCGGAGCGTGGCCATGAGCGACCTCCGCTCCGCCGACGCGGCGGCGGCCGTACCCAGCGTGGCACTCGGCCGTCTGGGCCCCCCGGAACTGTCGAAACTCCTATTCGAAGCCCAGCTCCTAAAGGAGTGCTTCGGCGCGATGGAGTCCGTCGTCAACGACGCGAACGGCCCCCGCGATGCGAACGCCGTTTCGGAAAAGTTAGCCGCTCACCTACACAACAGTCCGGTACGCTATCTCGCCCCGTCGATCGGCATCCCGATCCTCTCGGCCGACGGGACGCGCCTGCTGCGGGGACCGCGGATCAACGTCCCCGAGCTGACCGGCCATCAACGCTCAGTCTCCCTCGACGCTGCGGACGTCGATCGCTGGGCCAGGAAGGGATGGGTCGATCTGCGGCCCGAGAACATTCGCCAGTGGCTCGACCGGATGCGGCGAATGTTGGGCGCTCGCCTCGAGTTGCGCGACATGGGCTCCGCAGCCGCCACGATCCACAGCTACCTGCCTACCGAGTTCGAGATCGGCGAGGTCGTGGCATGGGTGTTCAACAACGAGATGGAAGGGTATCGGATCAAGTAGGATGACCACGGGAGCGCACATGAGTCTGTTGTCTTGGATGTGGCTGGCCGCCTGCGGGGGGCCGGCCGAGCTCGCCCAGCCGAATCCCCCTCCGGAGTGGCCCCTTCGCAACCTCTCGGTGCCGATCGAGCCCGCCGAACCGGTCGCGCCGGCACCCGAGGCCCCTCCCCCACCGCCACCGCCACCGCCGGAGCCGACCGAGATCCCGGCTCCCACCGCCCCGACCGAGGGCGAGTGACGGCGAGATAGCAGGCGCAAATGCGGCCGATCGATACCCGTTGTGAGCAAACCTGGATCGCGATGCCGGGCGTAGCCAACGCGCTCGGTACGGTGTTCGGTGGGCAGGTGATGGCCTGGATCGACGTCTGCGCAGCAGTGTCGGCCCAGCGATTCTGTCGCTCCGACGTCGTTACCGCCGCGATGGATCAACTCGTCTTCGAGGCGCCGATGCGCCAAGGGGACATCGCGGTGGTGGTCGCGATGGTCAACTGGTCGGGCCGCACGTCGATGGAGGTCGGGGTCCGCGTCGAGGCCGAGGATCCGTACACGGGGGGGCGGAAGCACACGGCCTCGGCCTACCTCACGTTCGTCTCGCTGGACGCGGAGCGCCGGCCGCAGAGGGTGCCGACCCTCGACCTCGGGAGCGACGACGAGCGACGACGCTGGGCGGAGGCCGAGGCGCGGCGCGCGGCCCGGCTGGCCGCCCGCGAGCACCTGGCGCGCATGCGAGCGGGGAAGTGAAGCTCTGGCTCGCGAGCGGCTCGCCCCGGCGGCGGATGCTGCTCGAGAGCGCCGGAATGACCGTCACCGTCCACCCCGCCGACCTCGACGAGGCGCGCGCTGGCGACGGGTCCCCGCCCCAGCACGCGCTCCGCCTCGCGATGGCGAAGGCCCGAACGGGACCGCCGGAACCGGCGGTCGTCGGCGCGGACACGGTCGTCCACCTCGGGGACCGGATCCTGGAAAAGCCTGAAAACCGCGAGGAAGCCGCCGAGCACCTGCGCGCGTTGGCCGGTCGCTGGCACGCCGTCACCACCGGAGTGTGCGTCCGCCGCGGCGAGCGCGAGATCGCCTTCGCGGTCACGACCGCTGTGCGCTTTCGGGCCCTCGCCGCGGGCGAGATCACCCGCTACCTCGCGACCGGGGAGGCCGACGACAAGGCAGGAGCGTACGGGATCCAGGGCCACGGGGGTGGGCTCGTGGCCGAGATCCACGGCTCCTACACCAACGTGGTGGGCCTTCCGCTCGAGCAGACCTTGGCCGCGCTGGCCAGCCTCGCGTGATCCGCACGAACCTGGCCCAGATCGCGGAACGCGTGCGCGTTGCCGCCCACGCCGCAGGTCGGGATCCGGCGGCTGTCCAGCTCATCGCGGTCTCGAAGACGGTAGCGCCCGAGCGCGTCCGGGAGGCATTCGACGCCGGACACCGCGATTTCGGCGAGAACTACGCGCAGGAGCTGCGCGACAAGTCCAGCGGGCTCGACGCGAGCATCCGCTGGCACTTCATCGGACGGTTCCAAAGGAACAAGGCTAAATATCTAGCCGACGCCCACCGCATCCACGCCCTCGAGACACTGGATCAGGCCCTGGCCGTCGGGCAGCGGGCAGCGAGCCCGCCGTCGGTGCTGGTGGCCGTGAACCTGGCGGGGGAGACCAGCAAAGGAGGGGTGGAGCCTCGCGCCCTCGGGGCGCTCCTCGATGGACTCGCCCAACAGGGCGCGGTGGTCGTGCGGGGCCTGATGTGCATTCCGCCTCCCGCCGAGGAACCAGAGGCGTCACGGCCGTTCTTCGCCGAGCTCCGCGCCCTGGCCGAAGCCCACCGCGCCCGCGGCCACGCCGCGTTGCGGGAGCTGTCGATGGGCATGTCCCACGACTTCGAGGTGGCCATCGCCGAGGGTGCGACCTGGGTACGAGTGGGGAGCGCCATTTTCGGGGCGCGGCCGCAGAGCGGCTAGGCTACAGCGCTCCGCCCACGGCGACGATGTCGTCGATCCAGATGGCATCGGCGCCTATGCTCAACGTGCCGTCCTTGTGGTACGTCCACCGCAGGGTGTGGACCCCCGGCGCGATGCCATTGATCGCGGCCTGTGTCCAGCCCCAGGCACCCGACCGAGAGACAAACTGCGTGTTGTCGACGTAGAAATAGAGGTAGTCGTAGTTCGACTCGGTGTCTCCGGAGTGCCAGAAGGTCAGGCTGCCCCCTACCGGGAAGTCCAGCACCACGCTGAGGTTGGAGTCCTGGCTGTCGCCGATGTTCCCGCTCTCTCCAGCGAAGGCACCGGTGTGGATGTCCTGTCCGTTCACGAACCAGTTCGCGTTTCCGTTGGTGGTCCACTCCGGCGCAAGGGGAGGCCCCGCCTCGAAGCCCTCGAGCCAATCCGAGCAATCCCGAGTATCGCAGTCGCTGTCGATCCCGTCGCCGCAGACTTCTGCCGCCCCGGGGTAGATGGCGCCGTTGGCGTCGTTGCAGTCGTCGACCGGCGGCTCGGGCACGGTGCCCGGCTGGGGCTGCAGGCAGGTCGGACCGCCACCCACCACCGCCCCGGCGCCGACCCCATCGCCGTCGTTGTCGAACACCCAGTTGCCCGGCGCGGCCAACAGGGGCTCGGTGTCGTCGCAGTCTCCGCCGACGTCTGCGGCTCCGTTGCCCCGGAAACAAGCTTGGATTTGCACATTCGCGTTGCCGACGCCGTCGCCGTCGAGGTCTTCGTAGAACGTCTCGGCGGTGGACAGGTCGAGCAGCGGATCAGCCTCGTCGATCAGGCCATCGCAGTTGTTGTCGAGCAAATCGCAGATCTCGTTGGCAACCGGGTGGATATCGGCATCCGCGTCGAAGCAGTCGCCACTGACATCGGTCAGGTTGTCGGGGCTCGGGTTGCGACACCACTGCTCCCCGCTGTCGTCGTCCCCATATCCGTCCCCATCGGCGTCCCGGTAATAGAAAACGCCGGTGGAACGGTCTACCAAGGGGTCGCCGTCGTCGATTGTGCCGTCGCAATTGTTGTCAAGGTCGTCGCACACCTCGGGCGCCTCGGGAAACGCCTCCTCATGGGCGTCGTCACAGTCGGTGTGGTCGACCGTGCTGTCGGCCGGCTGCCGGCAAGCCTTCAACTCGACATCGGGATCCCCGAATCCATCGCCATCAACGTCGGCATACCAGGTGCCCCCGACCAGACCGTCGTCGGGCGTGCCGTCGCAGTCCTGGTCGATCAAATCGCAGATTTCCGCCTCAAATGGGGAAATAGCCGCGTCCTGGTCGTCACAATCGTCGCCGTTGGAGACCTGGTCGCTCCCGAGCGAACAGACCTGGACCAGGGAGTCCGGGTCGCCGGCGCCATCGTTGTCGGCGTCGGTGAACGCGTCGATCCGCACCGAGGGGTCGCAATCGCCCGGAGCCGCTGGCTCTCCACAGCCAACGGCAGCCAACAAGATCCACCCAGTTCCGCGCGCCATCGGACCCCCCTGCGCTCGAAGCATACCCCAAGGTGGCCGCGGTCCGCTATGGTTTGTCAGAAGTTAAAGTTCACCGCCACATTTTGGTCGGTGGCCCCGATCTTCACGTCGCGTGTCTGCTTGGTGTCGGGCTGACCGGGAATCATCGCCTGAATCTGGTAACTACCGGGCTTGCCCTTATGCTCCACGGGGGCATAACCAACGGGGTCCCCGTTGACGTAGACCAGCACGCGCCGATTGCTCGTGATGGTAATCAAGCCGGCCGACGCGGCTGGCGCCGCTGCCGGCGCCGGTTTCGGACGGTCGGGCACCGGAGCGGGGCGCGGGGCTTCTGCGGCCGGCGCGGGGACCGGCGCCTCGGGCACCGGCGCCGCGGGAGCCTCGCCCGGCGGGGCGACCGGCGCGCCGAGCGCCCCGGAAGGTGGGGGGGCCGGCGCGGGGACCGGCGCGACGGGGCGTTGGCCTCGCATCGTGCCCCGCACTTCCACGCCTTCGTGGGTCTCGACCGGCGGTGCCACCTCGGCGTCTCCACCCGGAGGCCCGGCCAGCATTACCGCGATGCCGCCGGCGACGATCGCGATGATCGCCACGCCGGCAAGTCCGAGAGCCACCCGCATCATCGTCGAGCTGCCCTCCTCGGCTGGGGCGATGGCCCGGCGGCCACGCGCCCGCCCGATCCCGATGTCCTGATTCTCACGCTCCTTCGTCTGGTGTCCGTCCTCAGCGAGGTACTTCGGGCGGGAGGCCTGCCTGCTCGGGTCCGGAAGGTTGCCTGGCGAGGGAGTGAACCGATCGATCGCGCCGGGAATCGGCGGTGCATTTGGAATCTCGATGGGCGCACCGATGGGTGGTGACAACTCGCTCACCGTTCGGACAACCGGGAGATCCTCTGTCGGCGGGTTGTCCTCGAGCGGATCCCCCGTCCGAGGGAACGCCACCGAGCGACGGGCCTTTCCAGCAGCTTCCGAGGACTCGGAGCGGTAGGCCAACCCGCGCCCGACCACCGGCGATTCTCCTGAATCCAGGCTGGTGGAGCCCCACCCAACGACCGATGAGTCCTCCTTGCTCGCGGCGTCACCCACGGCAACATAGCTGGGCTCGGTGGCGCGGATTTCCTTGTCATCGTGCCCGACACCGAGCGGTCGGTCGATCGGGCGAACCCGCGCGTCGGCCACCTCCTCGTAGACCACACCGCCATACGGCGGACGAGCCGCCTCTTCGGGCTCGGCCTCGGGCTCGGGCTCGGGCTCGGGCTCGGGCTCGGCCTCGGGCTCGGGCTCGGCCTCGGGGACGTCGGGGCGCGCCGCCGGAGTCGGCGAGGTGGCAACCGGTGCTATCGGCGCGCTCGGCGGATCGTAGCCCTCGGCCGCGGCTCGCCCTTTTGTTTCGGTGGGAAGGTCGAACGGATCAGAAGGAGGATCCCCTTGTCTGAAAACCGGCGCTTTCGCCCGACTGGGCGTCGGATCGGGCGTTCCTCCCGCGGGACGGGTTCCGAGCAGGGTTCTGCGCTTCTTGGCCGACATCGCTTACTCCGCCATCGCGTCGCGAAGCGCACGGCTCTCTGCCGTGCCCGCGGCGATCGCCGAAACTTGGGACTCCATGCCGGGCCGCACCGCGACCAGGGCACCGAGCGGCCCCGAGACCATCAGGAGAAATCCTTCGTCCGCCATTAGCGGCGCCGCCCGCCGGATCCTGTCGCCCTCCCCCAGCGGAAGTCCGCGGGTGAGGTTGTCCACCCGGGTCGGTTTTGTGCCCACAAACCCACGGCGAACCAGCTCGCCGAACGCCTCCCGAATGCGGCCGGCCGCCGTTGTGGGCATCTTCGCGGGATCGAGCCACACCGCCTCGATCCCGCCGTCGCGGGCGACGACCGCCAAGCGGTCCTTGCTCCAAGCGAGCCGCTCGATCTGGGTCCCGAGGCCCACTTCGATCCGGATCAGCTCGAAGGGATCGACCTTCGCGAACTTCGCGGCGTCAACCAAGCCCAGTGGGCGAAGTTCGCGGATCATGCCCCACTCCCTTCGGTGCTCTCGGGCGGGAGCAGCCAGTCCAGGTCGACCTGGCGCGGCGTGACCTTGACTCGCGCTTCGTCCAACTCGGGCGCCGCAGCGAACACCCGCGTCAGGGCCGCTGCGAGTACCGCTCCGAAATCCGGCCTCGCATCGGCGAGGTCCACCTCGATCGCCAACAGGCCGCGGTGTCCCCCGAGGGCCGGACGCACCCCAGCGAGCCCGCCCGCCAACAGCGCCTCGGACAACCCCTGAACCACCCGTGCAGCCAGCCACAAGTCCACATCGTCGCCCCGGTCGGCCCACCCGGTGGCCACCGACTCGTCGGCGGGCACGACCATGACGAGCAGGTCGGGCGTGCCATCTGGCGAATCCATGCCCCACACCACATCGATCTCGAGGGTCTCGGCCCCGAGGGGGTGGATCGACTCCACGGCCGACTCGACCACCGAGCGCACCTTCGCCGCGAGCTCCGCGTGGTGGGCAAGCAGCACCTTGCGATAGCTTTCGGGCAGCCCGGAGAGCGTGGGCTCAACCGTCACCTTGAACTGCCGATATTCCTCGAATAAGCTACCTGATGACGCCATCAGGGACGTCTCCAGGTTCGAATTTCGGGCAAACTCTTCGGCGGCCACCAAGCCGGAGCGCTCGGAAATCGCGGCAGCTTGCTCCGCGAGCGCAGCAAACAAAGCCTGGTACGCCCGTATCGTCCCGCTGTTGGCGATCGTGCGAACCCGCGAGTCGAGGGTGCTTCGAGCGGACTGGCGAGCCTCGAGTCGCTCGGAGAGAGCGGCCATCGCCGCCCGCATCTCGTCGATTTCGCGATCCAGCGCATCGATCTCGTTCCGGAGGCCGACTTCCTCGCCGGCGCGCCACCGGACCACTTCGTCGATCGACCCCGTCACGGACGCTGGTTTGGCACTCGCCGTCGTCATCGAGCCTCCTCACACGCACCCCACAACCCTCGCCCCGCCACTTCCGCAGCGGCCTGCGCAGCCTCGAGCCGCGCCTGGAGCTTCAGCTCCCCAAACACCTCCGGACCATACACCCGCGCGTGCCCTTGCGCGGCGAGGTACTCGTTGATCAGCAAAGCACGCCCATCCTCAGCGAGGTCGGAGTCCAGCTCCACCACCTCCGCGATGCCCGGCAGGTCGGACAGGTCTTCGAGCGTCTGATCGATCGCCCAGAGGTAGGCGAGGGTGCGCCCGTAGAGGTCCTCTCGCTTGCCACCGTCATAGGTGACGAGCACCTCGCGCCCGAGCAGCAGCCCCGACGTTTCGGCCGCGGCCTCGTCGCCCCAACACTCAGCCGGCTCGCCCGGGTGCTCGATCTCCGGCGTGTTGATCCCCAACATCCGAATGGTCTCGCCTCCGTTCTCCAGGCCGCAAGCGTACAAATCGACCGTATCGCCATCGAGCACGCAGGCGACGAAGGCAACCCCACCGACCTCCCCGGGGGAGATCGGTATCTCCTTGACAATAGCCACATCCGGGGGCGAGTACCAACACCCCGTCGCCGCGAAGGGGACCGCCCACCGGAGCCTCACCGCACCTCCCAAGCAACGATACACGCCGCTACCACCGCGTGTGGATCGCAGCGCCGGTCGCGCCGGACAGGAAGAGCCCCGCACCCGCCCCGGCAAGCCCATATCCGGCCAGATAAAACAGGCGGACCCGATCCGAAGCGGCGCGGATCTCCTCGGTGCGGCCGGTGCTCCAGCACGGTTCATCGCGCTGGCAGCCGGCATAGGTCTCGGCCTGGTACGGATCGGCGTTGAAGTCCCGTTCGGCAGTCCACCCGAGCACGAAGGCGGCCCCGCTCGCCGCCCCCACGGCGAGCCCTCCGATCCAGACGACGCGCGACGGAACATCGTGAGGATGTTCGACCGGAATCAGTGCCGCGACCGGTTCCGGAAGCAGCGGCATCGGAGGGGACGGCGGCGCGGCCCTTTCGACCGGTGGGCCGAGCAGCGGGGCCGGGCCCGGTTCGCCCTCGTGGAAGATCGTGTCGGCGGAGATCTCGACAACGCGGCTCGCCAATGCGCCCGGCGTGCCGACCTGGACCACATGCTCCCCTCTGGCGATACCAAGGGGCACCAGGCCGATGGGGTGCCCGTCGATCCACACGGAACGGCTGTCGTCCACCGACACCGCAATCAGGCTGGCTCCGAGGGGAGCGGCATAGGTGGCGAAAAGGAAGGCGAGGTCGGGACCGTGTTCCTGGGGGTGGATGGCGCTCACCGGGTCGATGGCGCCCGCGCGGAGGACGGCGTACACCGCGCGTCCCTTGTCCCCGGCAGCGAGCGCAACCACCCCGTCGAGCCGATAAAGAGCGAGCAACTCCTCGGGTTCGACCACCTGTTGTTGGCACTCGAGCGACTTGTAGGCCCCGTCCACGGCGGCGCGGGCGAGCGCGACCTCGGCATCGTCGAGGGCGGCCTGCGCCTCGGTTAGCCGTTGCCCGAGGGGTTCACAGCCGAAGGCCATCGCAGAGAGCCAAGCGATCACGGGCAGGGCCCAGGGGTGCTGCGCGACGAGACGAACGAATAGCACCACCGGTTCTCGACGTCCTGCTTCACGTCGATCACGAACTCGGTTCGTTGTTCGCCACTTTTCATCGCGATGGCGTGGCGACCGGGGCTAAGCTCGAGCTTCGCCGGGGTGCGCCCGCGCGCGGCCCCGTCGACCACGACTTCGGCCGTGGGGGGATCGGAGAGCAGCTTGACCACCGCGGTCGCCGGTGGCAGCGCGGCAGCCGGAGGCTCGGGGGAAGCCGGCATCGGCGCTGGCGGCGCAACCGGCTCGGCTGAGGGCCGCGGTGTCGAAGCGGGCTTCCGGGCCGGGGCGCTCGCCACCGGCGGAGGGGGAAGCGCCGCGGCCTCTGGCCCGGCGACCGGTGCAATCGGCGCCTGCGGAACGACGACGACGGGAGGGGAAGGGGTCGCCGAACCCGCGCTCCACCAGACGAACAGGCCAGCGGACATGGCCACGATTCCGACGAGAAGGACGAGGCCGAAGGCGACCGTGCCGGCCGCCGCAAAACCCACCCACCGGCTCGAGGGCGCGAGGGTCGCGGCCGGTGCCGACGAGCCGGGGTAGGGCATCGTTTCCGCGTCTTCGAGGCGAACGGCAACCCCGGTCGCCCGCTCGAGGGGCGCCCGCATGTCGTCGCGGGCTTTCCACTCCTCGCCGGGCCCGGAGTCGAGGACGGCTCCCGCGTGCCCGTTGCTCGCCACCGCAGCCACCACCCTGCCGGGGACCTCGCTACAATCCCAAGGGATCAACCCCTGCATCACGCGGATGAGGGTGTCACAATCCGGGATGCGGCGGCTCCTCTCGGTCAGGAGCGCGCCGCGGATCGCCATGTCGAGTCGGTCGGGCAGCTCCGGGACGATCTCCCGCGGCCGGACATAGTCTCCATGGGTGATCGCGTTGTACAACACCAGGGCCTCATCGCCCTGAAACGCTCGTTGGAATGTCACCACTTCGTAGAGGATGCAGCCGAGCCCGAACAGGTCGGCTCGGCGATCGACGCGCCGGGCATCCCGGATCTGCTCCGGCGCCATGTAGGCGGGCGTCCCCATCGCGATCCCGTTGCGCGTTTGCAAGACGCCCGGCTCCTCGGCGAGCATCTTGGCCAGGCCGAAGTCCGTCACCTTGGGGACGAAGCCCTCGGGCGTGCGCGCGAGGAGCACGTTTGCTGGCTTGAGATCGCGGTGAACGAGCCCAGCGGCGTGGGCGTGGCGCACCCCTGCCACGATGCCCAGGAACAGGAGTTCGGCGTCGGGCAGGGCCAGTCGATACCGGGTGAGCGCCCGCTCGAGCGACGGCCCGTCGATGTGCTCCATGACGAGCGCCGGGGAGCCATCGGCGATCGGAATCACCTCGTGCACCCGCACGATGTTCGGGTGTCGAAGCGCAGCCTGAAGCGCGCCCTCCCGGGCCATTCTCTGGCGGATCGCCGGCCCGTGCAGGCTCAGGACCTTGAGCGCATACACCTGTGCGGTGGCGCGCTCGACCACGCGGTACACCACGGCGGTGCCTCCGCTTCCGATCTGCGCCTGGATCTCGAACCGTTCGATGGTCTGACCGACCTCGAGCCGCACTCGCGCGTTTCTCCCCTCGTGAGCGACGATACCCCGGAGCAGGGGGCCGAGGCTACCGCCTCACGGCCCACACGCGACCGTCATCGTGAAGTTATCGACATTCCCCTGGTAGCTGTCCACGATCACGATGATGTCGTAATCGGCGGCGTAGATGCCGTTCACCCGGGTGCCGTACTGGAAGCCCGTTCCTCCGCCGATCATGTGTTGGCCCAGAATCAGCGGGTCGTCATAATCGCAGAACGCCCCGCTCACGTCGCCGTAGAGGATCGTCGAACCCCACAGCGCACCGCAGGAGTCGACCGTAAAAGTCACCGTCTGCTCGTAGTCGAGACCCCGGAACAGATACACTCGCTCGGGGCCATCGAGATCACCGGGTTCGAGCGTCGAAATCAGGAAATTTTGCTCCCAGAACTCGTAGTCGTAGAGCGCATCGGCCCCTTCCGTCGTCGCGTAGATCACATCGCCGCAGAAAACCTCCTCGGTGATGCACGCCGCGCCACCCGAGCCCGGGGCTGGGGTCCCCGAGAGGTAGTCGGCCTGGCAGTCCGGCGGGTAGCCCCCGGGCGGGGTGTAGGTGGTGTCGGTGTCGGTGTCCGCATCGGTGTCCGCATCGGTGTCGGTGTCGGTGTCCGTGTCGGTGTCGGGGTCGCCGGTGCGATCGGTCGCCGGGGCGTCGGTCTCGCCTTTGTCGGCATCGCTACCCGTACAGGCAACGCCGAGCATCCACCCCATCGCCAACCGGTAGCCCATCTCTGCGTCCCCCCCCGCTCAGTCTAGCCCACGACGAGGTTGACCAGCTTCCCGGGCACGTAGATCTCGCGCCGGACTACCCCGCCCTCGAGCCACCGCACCACCTGGGGGTGGACCCGGGCAGCCGCCAGCGCGGTGGCCGCCTCTGCTCCGGCTGGCACCTCGATCGTGGCGCGGAGCTTGCCATTCACCTGCACCGCCACGGTGATGGTGTCGACCGCCAGCCGCGCCTCGTCCCACGACGGCCACGAGGCTTGCGAGATCGACTCGGTATGACCGAGATTTGCCCATAGCTCTTCGCAGAGGTGCGGCGCGAAGGGAGACAGCACGCAAAGAAACGACTCAAACCACGCCACGGGCACGACCTCGGCTTTGGTCGCCGCGTTCGCGAAGATCATCATCTCGGAGATCGCGGTGTTGAACCGGAGGTTGTCGATGCACTCGGCGACCTTCTTGATCGCGGCGTGGAGCGCGCGAGCCAGCTCGCGATCGCCGTCGGCCACGTCTTGCAGCTTGGCCGTCCTCCCCCCGTCCTCGTTCACCGCGATCCGCCAGACCCGGTCGAGGAACCGCCGGGTGCCCGCCACGCCCGTGTCCTCCCAGATCGCGCCGTCTTCGAGCGGCCCCATGAAGAGCTCGTACAGGCGGAGCGCGTCCGCCCCGTACTCGTTGCACATATCATCTGGGTTTGTGACGTTGTTCCGAGATTTACTCATTTTCATGAGCTTCGTGAACACCGGCTGACCATCCGCTTTCGCCCGGATCCCGTCGCCGTCGGCGACCACCTCGTGCGGATAGTAGAATTTTCCTCGCATCTCCGGCGACGCGTTGTAGGCCTGGGCGTGGATCATGCCCTGGTTGAACAGGCGCCGAAACGGCTCACGCGTCGACACGAGGCCGAGATCATAGAGGACCTTGTGCCAGAATCGGGCATACAGCAGGTGGAGGACCGCGTGCTCGGCACCGCCGACGTAGAGGTCGACCGGCATCCAATAGGCCTCCTCGGCCCGGTCCCACGGGGCCTCCGCGTTGTGAGGATCGATGAAGCGGAGGTAGTACCAGCACGACCCCGCCCACTGGGGCATCGTGTTCGTCTCCCGCATCGCTCGTTGCCCAGAAACGGGATCCGTGAGGTGTAACCACTCCTTCGCGCGACCAAGCGGGGGCGCCCCGGTGTCGGTGGGACGGAAGTCGTCGAGCGGCGGCAGGAGCACCGGCAGCTCGTCGTCGCCGAGCAAGCGCGACGTACCGTCCTCCAGGTGAAGGATCGGAAAGGGCTCCCCCCAATAACGCTGGCGGCTGAACAGCCAGTCCCGGAGCCGGTAGTTTACGCGCCCGCGCCCCGCGCCCTGTTGCTCGAGCCACCCGACGATCGCGTCCTTGGCCTCCGCGGTGGTCATGCCATCGAGAAACCCGCTTTTGACGTGCCCTCCGTCGCCAAGCCACGCCTCGCGTTGCACGTCGCCACCGGCAACCACTTCCCGGATCTCGAGCCCGAAGGTGCGAGCGAACGCATGGTCCCGGCCATCGTGTGCCGGGCACGCGAACACCGCGCCGGTGCCGTACCCACCGAGCACGTAGTCCGCGATCCACACTGGAACCGCCTCGCCGTTCACTGGGTTGATCGCCCAGGCACCGGTAAAGGCCCCGGTCTTGGGCGCGTCTGCGGCGGCCGACGTGCGCTCGCGATCCGAGCGCTTGCCGACCTCCTCCTGATAGGCGGCGACCGCGGCCCGCTGCTCGGGCGTGGTGATCGCGCGCACCAACGGGTGCTCGGGGGCCAGGACCGCGTAGGTGCAGCCAAACAGCGTGTCGGGACGCGTCGTGAAAATGGTGAAGGTCTCGTCGCGACCAACCAGGCCGAACCGCACGTCGGCGCCCTCGGATCGCCCGATCCACTCCCTTTGCATCTCCTTGATTCCTTCGGGCCAATCTACGTCTTCGAGCTCGGTGACCAGCCGCTCGGCGTAGGCGGTGATCTTGAGCATCCACTGCTTCATCAGCCTGCGCTCGACCGGATCCCCCGTCTCCACGTACTTCCCGTCATTGACCTCCTCGTTGGCCAACACGGTGCCAAGGGCGGGACACCAATTAACCGCGACCTCCGCCTGATACGCGAGTCCCTTCTGATGAAGCAAGCCGAAGATCCACTGAGTCCACCGGTAGAAGGACGGCTCAGAGGTCGCGAGCTCGCGAGACCAGTCGTAGGACAAGCCGAGCCGCTCGAGCTGGCCTTTGAAGACCGCGATGTTCCGAGCGGTCACTTCGCTAGGATGAATGCCATCCTTTACCGCCTGGCGCTCGGCAGGGAGGCCAAAACTGTCCCACCCCATCGGATGCAGGACGTTGTACCCCATCATTCGACGGGCCCGCGCCGCGACGTCGGTGGCCACGTAGCCCTTCGGGTGGCCGACGTGCAGGCCGACCCCCGAGGGGTACGGGAACATGTCGAGCACGTAGTACTTTGGCCGCGTCCGGTCGGTCGGGGTCTGGAAGGTGCGGTGCTCCTTCCAATACTTCTGCCATTTTGCTTCGAGGGTCGGATGATCGTATCGCATCCGGCCCCGTTAGCCCGATTCACCCGGCGCTGCCGCTCAGGCGCCGACGCGCAAGGCGCCCCCCGACACGGGCCGGCTCAACGCCCCGATCAGAGGAAGTGGTACCAGACCCCGAGGGTGATCGCTGCCTGGTATTGCCACTCCGAGACGTACACGATGCGCTGGAGCTGCCCGCCCTCCATGATGTAATCCGCCCGTTCGAAGGCGCTTTCAGGGAGGGATGGGTTGTCCGAGAGCCGAATCGCGAAGGGGATCCGGAGGTCGGCCCCCTCGATGGGAAGCGCGAACTCGAAGCCCAGGCCGAACGTGAGGTAGAGCCAACTTCCCGCCGCCGCTTCGATGCTCGGGCCCGCAAAGCCGGTGGGCCATCCGGGCTGCACGGTGGTCGCCGGACCGGGAATCACCGGCTCGATCCCGCCGAACAGGTTCGGGTGTACGAGTCCGATCGGGGCCGAGAGCTTCAGCAGCAGCGGCAACTGGGTGGCCCGTTGCTCGATCTGCCACGGGAAGTCGACGCCGTTGATGGTGAACTCGCTCTTTCCGACCTGGAGTCGACGCACAATGTCGAATTCAAGGCCGAGAATGCCCTTGTAGCGAAAATCGATGCCGATGCCACCCCCGGGGCTGAAGCCGGCGAAGCCGTTGAACGGCAGACTGGTCAGCGAGCCGTCCTTGTTGTCGGTCGGCTGGGTCATGAACTCCCCGCCGGCGTCGAAGAACCCGCCCGCCCCAATCTCGAGC
>CANLGQ010000049.1 GCA_947490265.1 Pseudomonadota bacterium
CCCGCTGGCGGGACGGCGAGCGTGACGGTGGACGCGGTCGGCAGGAACCACTCCCGCGGATCCGGCCCGCTGGCCGACCGCGGACCGCGTCCAATTCGAACCGGAACGCCGGCGATGGAGCCAGCAACCTCGATCGGCCCAGACTGCCACCACGAGCGGAGCCAGCGGGGAGGAGCGGGCAGGCTCTCCCACGGCCAGGACAGCTCGCCGGTTGGCCCACCCGCGAACGGAAGGGTGAAGCGGGCGACGCCGTCACCCGGGACCAACGGCGGGGGATCGGCCTCCGGTCCGGGAAGCGCCACGCCCGGCAGGTACACCCGACCCGGATTCTGGATGCCGTGCGGATCGAGGACGGTCTTGAGTGCCTGCCAAGCCTCGACCGCCGGACCGATCTCCCGCGTGACGGCTTCGGCCTTCAGGATCCCGACCCCGTGGTGGTGCGTGACGGTGGCCCCGGAGGAGAGCACCGCCGCCAGCGCCGCGCGCCAAGTGCGGTCATACACGGCGCGGTCGCCGCGACCGGCGAACGAGAAGTAGATCGATCCGCCCTCGGGGTAGAGGTGGCTCATGTGGGCCATGACGACGACGTGCGGTGACACGGCGGCGCGAACTGCGTGGTAAAGTGCTTCTAACGCCGACCAATGGACGGCGACCTCCATCGTGTCGGCGAAGCCGCCTCGCTCGAAGATCGGCATGAGCTTGTAGGAGACGTGATGCCGAGAGTTCAGCCACCGTTCCCCGGGCTCCGCGCCGAGGTCGACCCCGCGTTGTTCGAGGATCGCGCGACCCGCGGCCGTGCTCGCGGCCATGACCTCGGGGTCGCCCTCCCAGCCCACCACCAAGAGGACCCCCCCGGCGGCGCGGTCCAGGATCCGGTTGAGGAGCCCGGGTAGGGCGAGTGGGAGTGCCAAGCTGCGCGCTTTCAGCGCGGGGAGGTCCGCGGCGCGGGCGAGCCACCGCTGAACGAACCGGCGCTCCGTTCGGACCGCGGCGTGCGGCTTTGTTCGTCCGCCGATGCGGGTGTCGACGGGATCGTAGAGGCGGAGCACCGCGGGCCAGAGCTCGGCCTGCATGAGCTGGCGCATGGCGTCCACGGCTTCGGCCACGCCCGGAAAGCGGTAGCCCCGGAGCCAGCGGGCAGCGGGCAAAGGCCAGACCTTCAGCGTCAGGCGGGTGATCACCCCAAGGGTGCCCTCGCTGCCCAACAACAGAGGCATCCAGGCTTCGGGTGCGTCGCCGCCTTCGCCGACCCGAAAGCGGCCGCGCCCGGGAGCCACCGCCTCCAGGGCAAGCACCATGTCCTCGAACACCCCGTACCGACTCGAGAACTGGCCCGCAGAGCGCGCAGCCGCCCACCCGCCGACGGTGGAGCACCAGATGCTCGAGGGCGAGTGCCCGAGGGTGAAGCCGCGCGCGTTGAGCCAATCCTCGAGGTGCTGGCCGTTGACGCCCGCTTCCACGTCGACGATCCAACGCGCGGAGTCGAGCGGTCCGATCCGGTCGAGCCGCTTGGTGTCGAGCACCACCGTTCCAGCGCGACCGGCAACGCCTCCGCACACGCCGCTCCCGGCTCCATAGGGCACCACCGGGATCCGGTGGTCGTTGGCCCACCGAAGGACCGCCTCGACCTCAGCGTCGTTCTCCGGCCAATACACCCGATCGGGCACCGGCCCGGGTCGCCCGGCCCACATCTCGATCGTCCCGCCTGGCCAGAGGTCCCGCGAGGCGGCGATTCGATCCAGCTCGGCGTCGCTCGACGCGATGCCGCGGGGTCCCTCGTCCAAGCTCCCTCCGCCTTCGGGCGAAGCTACCGCCGTCGGTCGCGGGCAGCAAGGGGCGGGGAAAAGCAGAAACGCCCGACCCTCGAACGAGGATCGGGCGTCTCTAGCAGTGGGCACCGGTGGCCGGGTCGCCCCTTGCGTCTCCGGCGCCAACCCATGCAAGGCTCGTGCCAGATCGCGATTCCGGTAAAAAGCTGGCGTTCGGACATTACGGCGTCAGCGGACCTCGCCGTTCGCGGGCGAGAGCACGACATCGATGTCGCAGTCCCCCGGGCTCCGGGCCTGCACGCCGGCGCGACTCGGCTATGGTCGGCCAACAACGCCGGCAAAGTGTGATGCGTGCGAAGGCGTGCAGGTTGACCGCTTGTAAAGCCCATTTTCCAGGGCTCCGCCGCTTGAGTCCGGCGACGAGGGTCATGCGGGAATCGACGTCGACGGCGGGTTGGTAGAAAAAATATCCGTACATACTTAATAATCTATGAACTTACTCGGGTCGGCCGCACCACGACACCTCTGTCGTGGCACCCCGCTCCCTCTCGTGTGGCCCGCCCGAGCCCCGAGGGCGAGACTTGTCACGGACGCGAAACCTCGCTAAAGGGCGCCACTTCGTGAGGACCCGGCGTTCGTCGGGCGGAGGTCCCGCGGCCGTGTACGATCTGATCTTGCGTGATGCAACCCTGGTTTCCCCGCGCGGCCGCCTCGTGGCGGACGTGGCTGTGGCCGACGGCCGAATCGCGTATGTCGGGCCCCGCCCGCCCCGCCCGGCGCGCATCGAGATCCCGGCCATGGGGAAGTTTCTGATTCCGGGTGTCGTCGATACCGCCGTGCAGTTCGATCCGAACGGGGATCCGGGCATCTGGGAGCGGGAGTCACGCGCGGCATTGAGCGGCGGGATCACGACGGTCATCGCGCTGCCGGGGGGCGACCACCCGGTGGTGGATCGGGCGAGCGCGCGTCGCCGGTTCGAGCACGCCGCGACGCGGTCGTGGTGCGACTTCGGCCTGTGGGGCGCCGCGCTGCACGATAACCTCGCGGAGATGGACGCTGCGCGTGCCGAAGGCCTCCTCGTCGGGGCGCTCGCGGCGGTCGGCACCGGCCACCTCCGAATCAAGCCCGAGTTTCTCGCTCGCATTCTCGGCGGTGAAACGGTGCTCGGGGTGCGCCTCGACCTCCTCGACGAGGCTGGCGGCGCGACCGACACGGTGCTGGCCGCGATGAGGTCCGGTGCGAGGCCAATCCACCTCCTGCACCTGTCCACCGCCGCAGAGTTGGCGATGATCGACCCCGTACGCGGAGATCTCCCAGTCACGGCCGGCGTTACTCCGCACCACCTGTTCCTCTCTGTGGAAGAGGATCCCGAGGTTCGTACCGTACCGCCGGTGCGCGCTGAGCAGGACCGACGAACCCTTTGGGCGGCGGTGAAGCGAGGCCGACTCGACTGTGTGGCGTCCGACCATCACCCCGAGCCGATGTCGGGGAACGCAGGGATCCCTGGCGCCGAGCTCATGTTTCCGCTCATGCTGTCGGCCGTGAAGTACGGAAGGCTGTCCCTCGAGTCGCTCGTCGCCCTGTGCTGCGAGGGGCCGGCGCGGGTCATGGGCCTCTCCACCAAGGGTCGGGTCGAGCGCGGATGCGACGCCGACTTGGTGCTGTTTTCCGAGGGCGAGGTGGCCCGTATCCACGAAGATACGCTGATCTCCGGCGCCGGCTGGTCACCGTATGCCCAACGCGAGGCGGCCCCGAAGCCGGATCTCGTCCTGCTGCACGGCAGGCAGGTCGCGGCGCGCGGCCGACTCCTTGGCGATCTCCCCGGGGGTCGGGCCGTGGCCACCGCCTGAGCCTCGGTCAGGGTTGGACGTCGCCCTGAACGAGGCGCTCCGCGCGCACGCCCCCCTCCACTGCGTGCGCGATCTGGCGGCGGCGGAGGGGATCGGCCCCGACGCGCTTGCGATCCTCGACCGGATCGAGGAGGGTTGGGGACCCGGAGCAAGTGGATGCGCGTCGAGATCCAGGGACGGCCGACCGATGCGGCCACAGCGTGGAGCCGACTCGGCGACAGCGACTTCCTGAACCGCGAGGTCGGGGGCGGCCGGGTCGAGATGGCGCTCCAGCCCAACGCAGGGGGCGCGCCGCGGATCGTCGGCACCATGGGGGGGCCGCTCGGGTTTCCGCTCCACTTCGAGGAGACCCACAACGGGTGGGTTCGCCACCGCTGGTTCCGCCAGGAGCGTTCGTTCCAGCGGTCCCCGATCGCCGAGAGCCGGTTCGAGCTCACCCTCGAGCCTTCGGACACCGGCGTCATTCCCACGATCCGACTCGATCTCGAGCCGTCGGCGCGCGTTTTCGCTCCCGTGCTCTCTGCCCGGACCGAGGCGTGCCGCGTGAAGTGGCAGGCGGTGCTCGACGCCCTCCCCGCGGGCGGCACGATCGCGCCGGCGCTCGAGCGCACCCTCGATGGGCACACCCGCGGGGCGCTCGACCGATGGTCGAAGACGTCGAACGCCCCCATTGTGGAGGCGGTGGTGGATCTCTTGCGCCACGAGCGGGACACCGAGCTCCGGCAGCTCCGCGCGTTTTCCGTGGCGGACCGGTATGGCTTGGATCCGGAACAAACCCTTGTTTCGATGATGCGCGCGGTTCCCGCCGGCGTGCTCGAGCTGTACTGGTCGGTGCGGTGCCGTCGGTGTCGGGGCGAGGTGGCCTCGACCCACACGCTGTCCGACCTGACCGAGCATGTCGACTGCCCGTCGTGCCGGATCTCCGTCGCTACCGACCTCGGCGATACGGTCGAGCTGCTGTTCGCCCCCCATCCGGCCATCGTGCCGCGCGTCAACGAGCGGTTTTGTACGCTCTTTCCCTCGGGTGCTCCTGCGCTCTATGCCACCCTTCCGATGGAGCCGCGGTCGAGCGTGGAGGTCGCGGTCGAGCTGGTCGCGGGGTCGTCCTTCGCCTTCGGACCTGGGGGAGACGCGCCGGATCTCGAGATCGACGTCGAGGCCGGGGGCGACTCGGCGGTGCGGTGGGAGTCCGGCGTCTCGGGGAGGCGAACGGTCGCACCCGGAACGGTGACTCTATCGGCGTACAACGCCACGGATGTCCGTCAGCGCGTTCTCCTGGCCGACGCCGCTTCCAATCGGATGGTCGCCCCCGCCTCTCTCGTGTCGATGATGCCCGAATTTCGTAGAGAATTCGGCGTTCAGGTCCTCGCGCGGAATGTCCGGATCGGGGCGCGCGCGGTGACGCTCCTCTTCACCGATCTCTCCGGTTCGACCGCGATGTACCGTCAGATCGGGGACGCCGTGGCCTACGCGTTGGTGCGCGACCACTTCGCGCTGCTGCAGGGGGTGATCGAGGGCCACGGCGGCGTCCTGGTGAAGACGATCGGCGATGCGGTCATGGCGAGCTTTTCCACGCCTTCGGCTGCGCTCGCGGCGGCGCTGGCCATGCGCACGGCGTTCGACGAATGGATCGCGGCGCATCCGGTCGCGCCCCGGCCGCGGTTGAACGTCGGGATCCATCTGGGGCCGGCCCTCGCCGTTCACTCGGATACCGCGGGGATGGACTGGTTCGGGAGCACGGTGAACCTCGCGGCGCGGGCGCAGTCGGCGGCCAAGGACGGCGCGCTGGTCCTCACCGGAGCGGTGATCGAGGATCCGGTCGTGGAGGCGAAGATCGCGGCGCTGGGCTTGGCGCTGGAGGGCTTCGACACCGAGCTGAAGGGCCTCGGGATGCAGCGCCTGTGGCGCCTGGGCGCCGCCACATGAACGCGTCGCTTCGGTGTCCGCAGTGCGAGGGGACTGAGATCGCGGTCGCCCGGGAAATCCGGATCGAAGCATTTTGGAGGGGTGACGCTGCATACCGGCCCTCAGCGCACCACCTCGACGTCGTGCTCCGCATGTGCATGGGCTGTGGGCACCTTGCACTTCAGGCGCTCCGGCCAGACCTTCTGCTCCAGGCGCTCGGCCACGCCGCGAAAATCGAGCACCGCGACCCGAAGCCGGGCTGAACGGCACCCGGGGCTTCCGTCTCGCCGAGCGGGCCGACCGACGAGGGTCCGGTCGACAGCCGTCGCCTTCCGACATCGGTCGATATGGTGAAACGCCGATAATATCGCCGATATGGACTGGCACGCTCCCTGCTTGGGCCGCCCGCCGTCGGGAGGCGGCATGTCGGTATCGGTGCTCGGCGCGACGTTGCATGGGGTCGACGCGGTGGGTGTGGAGGTCGAGGTCGATCTGCTCCAGCGACTGCCGCGGATCTGCATCGTGGGGCTTGCTGCGAACGCGGTGAAGGAGAGCGCCGAGCGCGTTCGGTCCGCGTTCGTGGCCACGGGCTTCGAGTTTCCGCGCAAACGGGTGGTGATCAACCTGGCCCCGGCCGACATCCGAAAGGAGGGCACCGGCCTCGATCTCCCGATGGCGATCGGTGTGCTCGTCGCTGCCGGACTCGTCCCGGCCGCGCGCGCCTTGCGGCTGATGGCGGTGGGCGAGCTCTCGCTCGGTGGCGAGCTGCGCCCCGTCCGCGGGGCACTGGCCTTTTCGGCGCTCGCCCGTCGTCTCGGGCGGACCTTGCTGCTTCCCGTTGCCAACGCGGCCCAGGCCCGGCTGGTCTCAGGCGCCGACGTCGTGGGGGTTCGGTCCCTCGCCGACGTCGTCCGCTGGCTCGAAGGGGAGGGGATTGCGGAAGATCCGCCTCTCTCGGAGGCCTGGACTGTCCCCGGTGCCGAGGCGGCGCTCGACCTCGCCGATGTTCGCGGTCAGTTTGCGGCGCGCCGCGCGCTGGAGATCGCCGCGGCCGGGGCGCACCACCTGTTGCTGATGGGCCCCCCGGGCTGCGGAAAGTCGATGCTGGCCCAGCGGCTGCCGTCGATCCTCCCGGCGATGGACGCCCAGGAAGCGCTCACCACGACCCGCATCCACAGCGCCGCCGGACTGCTCTCCGACGCGCCGCACCTCCTCACCCGCCGACCGTTTCGCGCGCCCCACCACAGCGTCACCCCGGCTGGGTTGGTGGGCGACCGCACGCTCCGCCCCGGCGAAGTCAGCCTCGCTCACAACGGCGTGCTGTTCCTCGACGAAGCGACCGAGTTTTCCAGGGTTACGCTCGAGGTTCTCCGCCAGCCACTGGAAGACGGCGTGGTTCGCGTGTCTCGCGCCGCGGGCTCGGCGGAGTACCCGGCGGGCATCACCTTGGTGATGGCCTGCAACCTGTGTCCTTGCGGTCGCCGGGGCGCCCGCAGCTGCGACTGCAAGCCACACGACATCCACCGGTACCTCTCGCGCCTCTCCGGCCCGATCGTCGATCGGATCGACCTGCACGTCGACCTCGAGCCGGTGCCGGCCGAGGTGCTCCTCGGGGCGCGAAACGGGGAGTCGTCCGAGTGCGTGCGTGCCCGGGTGGTGAGCGCCCGGCATCGCCAGGCGGCCAGGGGGCAGGCTCTCCCCAACGGGCGGCTGAACCCGGCTGATCTCGAGCGGTTCGCGCCCCTCGATCCCGACGCGGCGAGGCTCCTGGAGGTCGCCGTGACCGCGCATGCCCTCTCGGGGCGGGCGACCCGGCGGGTGTTGAAGGTCGCCCGCACGATCTCCGACCTCGCCGGGCAGGCACGGGTGGCGGAACCCCACGTCGCCGAAGCGCTCGGGTATCGACCGACGGCGGTGCGGCCGTGAGGCGGCTGGTGGGGTGGTGGCTCCGCCAGGTGGTCGTGGATCAGATCGATGCCGGGATCGCGGCCGTGGAGCTTCCGAATCTCACCGTCCTCTATGTGTCGGTCGAGGCGTTGCCCGAGGGGGCGCGCGAGGGCGACACGATTCAGCTGAGTCGAAAATCAACAAGAGACGCCGGTGTTTCCCGGCGAAGGAGGGACGATGAGTCGTGAGGAACAAAATCGAAAGGATGCCCTGAGCGCAGCGATCGAGTCGATGGAGAAGCGGTTCGGGAAAGGGGCGCTGATGCGCCTCGGCGAGCGGGCGATCAGCGACGTGCCGGTCAGCCGCACCGGCTCGCTGGCGCTCGACACCGCGCTCGGGATTGGCGGCTATCCCCGGGGGCGGGTGGTCGAGATCTTCGGCCCCGAGTCGTCCGGGAAGACGACGCTGGCCCTCCATGCCATCGCCGAGGTGCAGCGTACCGGCGGGACGGCAGCGTTCGTCGACGCAGAGCACGCCCTGGACGTGTCCTACGCCAGGAAGTTGGGGGTTGACGTCGATCAGTTGCTCGTTGCGCAGCCCGACAACGGGGAGCAGGCGCTGGAGATCTGCGAGTCCCTCGTTCGCTGCGGCGCGGTCGACCTCGTCGTGATCGACTCGGTGGCGGCCCTGGTGCCCAAAGCCGAGATCGAAGGCGAGATGGGCGATGCCCACATGGGGCTTCAGGCTCGCCTGATGAGCCAGGCGCTCCGCAAGCTGACCGGGTTGATCTGCAAGACCCAGACGCTCGTGATCTTCATCAACCAGGTGAGGCAGAAGATCGGGGTCACGTTCGGGAACGGCGAGACGACCACCGGGGGAAACGCGCTGAAGTTCTACGCCTCCATCCGCCTCGACATCCGGCGCATCGGTTCAGTGAACGCCGGCGAGGACACCATCGGCAACAAGGTGAAGATCAAGGTCGTAAAAAACAAGCTAGCGCCACCGTTTCGGCAGATCGAGGTCGAGATCCTCTTCGGGCGCGGGATCTGCCAGGCGGCGGAGTTGATGACCCTCGCGGAGTCGCTCGGGATCCTCACCAAGAACGGGGCCTGGTACTCGCTCGGCGACACCCGGTTGGGCCAGGGTCGAGAGTCGGTGCGGGAGGCCCTGCTCCGCGACCCGGCCTTGTTCCAGTCGGTATCGGCGCAGGTTCGAAGGCCGATCGCCGCCGCGTAAGCAGATCAGTCGCGGCGCTCGGACCCCGGTTTCGGGGCGAGCGCGATCGGCGACTCCACAGCCCGTCGGAGGATCCCGCCCCAATCTCCGGTGGCGCCGAGGATCGCGAGGATCGAGTTCATCCCCCATTGCAGCCGGTTCGCGAACAGCCATTGGGCCGGCATCGCGGTGTAGCGGAGGTTCGGGTTCTTCCACTTCAGCAGGTCCAGGCTCTCCACGACGTAGGCCTGGTCGTATCGGAACCCCGGGGTGAGGAACGGGCGATACAAGTACTGCATCAGCTCCCAATGGGCGTCGAAGTCGAAGCGATCCGAGCCCACGATGCCGGTGGGCAAGACCACGTCGGCGAAGTCGCGGCGTCGCCCGTCCAGCACGCAGCGGGCGAGGGCCTTCCAGGCCTCGAGGAACCGGGCATCAAAGAAGCGGACGCAGCCGAAGTCGAGGAAGACCACCGGCCCATCCGCGTTGAAAAGGTAGTTTCCAGGATGGGGGTCGCCGTTGAAGGCGCCGTGCTGGAAGATGGAGCGAAACGCGAACGCGAAGACGATCTCGCCGGCGCGGTCGCGCTGGGCCTGGGTCGCCGTCGCTGCGAAGTCATACAGCGATTGGCCGCTCATCCGCGCGGTCGTCAGGACGTTGGCGCGCGTTCGCTCCGCAAAGGTGCGCGGGATGGCGACGCGCGGGTCGTCGGCGAACAGGGCGCGAAACAGCTCGGTGTTCGCCGCTTCTCGTTCGTAGTCGCACTCCTCTCGGAACCGCTCGCGGAGCTCGCCCAGCACGTCGGACGACGACACGGACGTGCCGAGCGCGGCCAAGAGCCCGATGCGGCTGGCGTTGGAGAGATCGACCTCGATGGTCTTGGCGATCTCCGGATACTGCACTTTCACCGCCACGTCGGTGCCACTGAGTCGCGCGCCGTGGACCTGGCCGATCGACGCCGCGGCGAGGGGTTCGGGCTCGAACGACTCGAAGATCTCGCTGATCGGCAGCCCGAAAGCCCGTTCCACGATTGAAATCACGACGTCCGTCTCCAGCGGTCGTCCCCCCCGCTGCAGCTTTCGGAGCACCCGGGCGGTTCCCTCCGGCACCGCGCCGTCGAGGTAGCTCACCATTTGACCGATCTTCATGGTGAGACCTTTCATCTCGTCCATTCGCTCGGTGAGCATTTCGCCCAGCGCCAGGGCGTCGTCGTCGGTCACCGTCGCGATGGCGCCCTTTACGGCCGCTTTGCCCAGAGAAGCGGCCATTCGACCCGCGGAGAGCGTGCGCCGCGCCCAGCCGGTGGACAGCGCCTGCAGTCGGTCGCGTTTGCCCATGCCGCTCCCCTGTAGCCCACAGGGCCCTCCCGTGTGAGGATCGGGGCCGGAGGGCGGATGGGTCTCGGGGTGCTGCTGCTCCTGGCCGCCTGTGACGCACCGCTGGTTCCCCCGGCCTCCAACCCGGCGGCGCGGCTCCTGTTGGTGGAGTCGGATCGCCTGGTTCCAGGTCTCGTTGGGCGGGTCTCGTCGGATCTGAGCGGGCGGGTGACCGCTCGGTCGCTGCGCACCGAAGGCTCGCCGTGGGTGGTCCTGCATGTGGCGATCGACGGCAAAGACGTGCTGCAAATCGCGGATCGCGGCAACCCCGACCGCGCGGTCGTCTCTCCCGACGGAACCCGGGTGGCCTACGTCTCCGCCGCGGGCGGCCTCGCGGGCGTCTGGATTGCCCGCGTCGCAGACGGAGCGCGGCTCGCGCTCACCAACGCCGACCGGTCCGCTCAGGATGCGAAGCGCGCCGGAAGCGGTCCCCCGGCGGGATGGGTGGCCCCGCCTGCCGGGGACGAATTGGCCTTTTCGGGCGACGCGCTCGTCTGGCGTGACGGGGCCGTGGCGTTGCCGGAGGGATGGCGATGATCGCGCTCGTCGCGGCGACCGCATTGGGCCAGGACTACAGCTTTCCGTCCTCGGCGGCGGACTATGGGTTCTACTACCCCACCGCGTACAAGGATTGGGGGGGCGCGACCGACTGGAACTGCGGGAGCCTGACCTACGACGGCCACCACGGCTCGGATTTCGGAGCGGGGAGCTTCGCCGGGATGGACGAGGGACGCGACGTGAGCGCGGCGGCCGAAGGGACGGTGATCGCGACCAACGACGGTGAGTTCGACCGGTGTTCCAGCGGGGACTGCGCCGGCGGCGGCGGGTACGGGAACTACGTGTACCTCGAGCACGCCGATGGAAAAGTCACGATCTACGCTCACCTGAAGCAGTGGTCGGTGCGGGTGTCGGTCGGCGACGTGGTCAGTTGCGGGCAGCTCCTCGGCGAGATGGGGAGCTCCGGCTACTCCACGGGCCCGCACCTTCATTTTCAGGTGAACGGCCTGTCGGGGTACGCCGGGGATCCATTCGACGGACCCTGCGGTGCCCCTCCGACCTGGTGGGTGGAGCAGGGGCCCTACGAGGGTCTCCCCGGCAACACCTGCGCGCCGGCCGGACCGTGTGTGCCGGTTGCCACGCTCACCTGCGGCGACGTGCTCGCGGCGCGCAATGACGGCGACGGCGCCACCAGCGCGGCGTGGCACTACGGATGTAGCGAATTCGTGTACAGCGGTCCCGAGCGCGCGTTCACGTTCGCCACGAACCTCGACGAACCGGTGAGCGTCTCGTTGACCGGGCTCGGCGCGGATCTCGACCTCTACTTGCTCGATTCTGTCGAATGCGACGGGACGGGTTGCCTCGCATCGTCGGTCAGCCCGGATGGCTCGGACGAGGTCCTGGCCTTTGAAGCCACTGCTGGTACGACCTATGTCCTCGTCGCGGACGGCTGGGAGGGCGCAGTCAGCGACTTCACGCTGGCCGTGGCCTGCAACGGCACCCTCCCGGTCGACACGGGGACGCCCCCCGACCCGCCCGATCCCGGCGGCAGGGACACCGGGCCTGCGCCCGAGGCGGTGGATCCCCCGAGCGCGCGGGTCGACGGCGCGAAGGGTCTCGCGGGATGTGCGGTCCTCCCTGTACCGGCCTGGGCCTTTTCCCCGCTGGGTTTCGTCGCTGTCCTCGCCATTCGTAGGAAGAAACCTTGATGTGGCTGATCATGGCGTGCTCCCAGGCCCCGGTTGGGCTCGACGTGTCGATCACCGCGACGTCGGTCCAGGTCCAGGGTGCCGACGTCGTTCCCTTGCGGGAGATCGACGCGTGGCCGCTCGACGCCGACTTGCCCGGGCTCACCGCGGCGCTCGCCGGGGTGCCGCCGCAGCCCTACACCCTGACCGCGCGCGACAACGATCCGTGGTATCGCGTGCGAACCGTCTACCTCACCGCCACGAAAGCTGGGTTGGGTCCTGCAACGTTCGTCGGCGGAGGGGGAGTGTCCGGGCCCACTTCGGCCCGGCCCGCCGGCGCGGCGTGTGCGGCAGGGGCCAGCGCGACGGCGGCCCGCCCGACCACCCGGATGGACCTGTTTGGCGATCGCGCGGAGGCGTGGGTGGAGCTATCGGCCCGGTTTCATCCGGTGCTCGATGGATTCGCCGCCGACCTCCCGCTCGAGTGCTGGACCGGACCGGCGTGCGACCTGACCTATCCGGCGGGTTCAGCGCGAGAGAGCTGCCTGTCGGGGGAACGGGAGGGCGCCGCCGATCGGGTGACGCTCGGCGGTGCCTCGGGCTGTGCGGCGCCGATCGCCAAGGCGGAGGGCGACGGGAGCTGGGCCAGCGACCTCACGACCACCCTCCGTGGCCTCGGCCTGTCCGCCGGGGATCGCCTGCTGATCTCTCCTGAGCCGCTCGTGCCGTTTCAGAGGTTTCTCGAGGCGACTCGGGCGGTTACGGCCGCCGGCGTGGCGTTCCCGACCATCCCCGAGTCCATGGTCCAGGGCAACGACGGGCCTCCCGCTTGCACCGCGGAGATCCGCGACGCCGAGGCGTTGGGACTGGCGGCTGCGCGGTGGTATGGCGCAAATCACCTGCGCGATTGAGGAGGCGAGTATGCGTGTCTTGGAGGCTGCGCGGGCGTGGCTCGCCGAGGATCCCGACCCCGAGACCCGGGCCGAGCTCGGGGATGCGCTCGAGCGCGGGGATCTGGCCCTGCTGACGGAGTGGTTCGGCGCTCGCCTGGAATTCGGAACGGCCGGCATGCGCGCGGCGCTGGGGCCGGGCCCCAACCGGATGAACCGGGCCTGGGTCCACCGGGTGACCGCGGGCCTCGCGGCCGTGCTCGAGGGGCCGGGTCCGGTCGTCGTCGGGTACGACGGCCGCCGCGGGTCCGCCCCGTTCGCCGCGGATGCCGCTGCGGTGCTGCTCGGTGCCGGGCGCGAGGTGTACCTGTTCGACCGGGTGTGCCCGACGCCCGAGCTCGCCCATGCCGTGGTCGCGCTCGGGGCCGTCGGTGGGGTGATGGTGACCGCCAGCCACAACCCGCCCGGCGACAACGGGTACAAGGTCTATGCGCGGAACGGCGCCCAGATCATTCCGCCTTTGGACGGGTTGATCTCCGCGGCGATCGACCGGGTCGGTCCCCTGGCGGGGATCCGCCGAGGCGATCTGGCAGGCGTGACGCCCGTGCCGCCCGGGATCCGCGCGGCCTACGTCGCGCAGGTGCTCGCCCTCCGCGTTCACCCCGGCGGACCCACCCCAACGGCCGTCTACACGGCGATGCACGGTGTCGGAAGCGATCTCCTCGGCGTGCTCTTCGCCGCGGCGGGACGTGCCGGTGGGCTCGTGCCGGTGCCGGAGCAGGCCGAGCCCGATGGCCGCTTTCCCACCGTGTCGTTTCCGAACCCCGAGGAGCCCGGTGCCCTCGATCTGGCGCTAAAGCTGGCGTCCGAACGCGGCGCGGCCGTGGTCCTGGCCAACGATCCCGACGCAGATCGCCTGGCGGTGGCGGTACCCTACGAGGGGGGCTGGCGACCGCTCACCGGCAACCAGGTGGGGTGCCTGCTCGCCGAAGATTTGTTGGCCCATGGGCCCCACGATCGGCGCCAGCTCGTGGCGACTACAATCGTTTCGTCGAGGCTCCTCGCCCGGATCGCCGCTTATCATGGGGCTGAATACGCGGAGACCTTGACCGGCTTCAAGTGGATCGCCAACACCGCGATCCCGTTCGACGCCTCGGGGGGGGCGTTCGTTCTCGGCTTCGAGGAGGCCCTCGGGATCAGCGCCGGGAGCGTCGTGCGCGACAAGGACGGGATCTCGGCCGCCCTGCTGATCCTCGACCTCGTGGCTCACCTCGCCCTTCGCGGGGAGACCTTGATCGACGCGCTCGTCCGGCTGTACCGACTTCACGGGCTCCACCAGAGCGGTCAGCGGTCGATGACCTTCCCCGGGCGCGCGGGCCAGGATCGGATCGCGGCGATCAGCGCGCAGCTCCGTCGCGACCCGCCGAGCCACCTCGGCGGCGTCGCCGTGGCGACGATCCGCGACCTCCTGGCGCCCGGCTCGCCGTTTCCCCCGAGCGACGTGCTCGCGTTCGATCTCGCCGATGGCAGCGTGGTCCTGGTTCGCCCCTCCGGGACCGAGCCCAAGATCAAGCTGTACTTCGAGGTCCGTGAGTCGATGGCCGACCTGTCGCTCGCCGCCGCCGAGGCGCGCGCGGTCGCGCGGCTGGCCGCCCTGCAGTCCGATCTCGCGACGCACCTCGGCACAAACTGACGACGTCCCCGATTGGCGGGCGCTGCCGGGCGACTAGATCCGGTGGAGAAGCACTTTCGCGATGGGATTGGGTTCCGCCCCGTACCGAGGAGAGTGTCCGATGCGCCCGAAGAAGCAAAGCAAAGGATCGAGGCAACATCAGCCGGCTTCCGCCCAGGCGACAAGGCGACCGAGCCGCCAGCAACCGGAGGCGCGGGAGCCGGAGCGCGCGCGCATGGCGCAGCCGGCCGAGGCTCGGCCCACGCGGGCCGCGTCGCAACCCGACGCCCCGCAGGCCCGCGCCGCGAAGCGCGCGCCCGACGAAGACCGGGAGTGAACCGGGGCGGAGATCGCCGGCCGCGTTAGCTCCTGGGCTCGAGGACGTTCGCGGATGGCGGTCACCGGTTTGCTCGCGTTGCTCGACGACGTCACCGCCATCCTCGACGACGTGGCGATGCTGTCGAAGGTCGCCGCTGAAAAGACGGCGGGGATCGCGGGGGATGACCTTGCGGTCAACGCCGAGGGGCTGGTTGGACTCGATCCGGCCCGCGAGTTGCCCATCGTCGGCCGGGTCGCGCTCGGTTCGGTGGCGAACAAGGCGGTGCTCGTGCCCATCGCGCTCGCCTTGCCGCACGCGGCCATCGCGCCGCTACTCATGATCGGAGGCACGTTCCTCTGCTACGAGGGGGTGCACAAGGTCTTCCACAAGCACGCCCCCGAAGATGCGGCGCACCACGCCAAGCTGGTCGACGCGGTGCGCGCCGGGCCCGACGCGCTCGTCGCGATCGAGGGCAAGAAGATCCGCCAAGCGATCGTGACCGACATCGTGCTCTCCGCCGAGATCGTGGCGGTGGCGCTCGGCGCGGTCGCCGACGAGCCCTTTGCCACCCGGGCCGCGGTGCTCATCGCGGTGAGCGTGTTGATGACCGTAGGGATCTACGGGCTGGTGGGGCTGATCGTGAAGCTCGACGACATCGGGCTGCATCTCCAGCGGTCGAGTGGGCCGGTCCGGCGTCGGCTGGGCAGATTCCTAGTGGTGAACACGCCGGCGCTGATGAAGGTGATCTCGGTGGTGGGCACGGCGGCCATGTTCGTGGTGGGCGGGGGAATCGTGCTTCACGGCGTGCCGATGATCGCGGAGCCGATCCACCACTTCGTAGCGGGGCTCCTTCCAGCGGGATGGCTGGCGGAGGGGCTGTCGATCGCCGTGAGCATCGGGGTCGGCATGGCGATCGGTGGGCTGGCGTCGATGGTGATCGACCCGCTGATCGCCGTGCTCCGCCGGGTGAGATCCCGCGCTGCGCCTGCGTGAACGCTGGCCTCGTGCCGGAGCGTGCGCACATTCCGGCAGGGGTGTCGCATGATCAATCCGATCCAGGTTTCGTTCCGGGGGATGGCGAGTTCCAAGGCGATTGCGTCCAAGATCCACCAGCGCGCCGACCGGCTCGACCGCTTCCACCCGGACATCGTGTCGTGCCGGGTGATGTTCGAACAGCTGCACCACCGCCACCTGCACGGCAACCTTTTCCATGTTCGCGTAGATGTCGGTGTGCCAGGCGGAGAACTCGTGGTTGGGCACGAACGACACGACCATCGCCAGTACGCGGATCCCTGGGTGGCGGTTCGCGACGCCTTCGACCGGATGGACCGTCAGCTCGAGGACTTCGCGCGCAAGCAGGGAAATCGCGCGAAATCGCATGTGGTCCCGCAACACGGCACCGTGACGCGGGTGAGCCCCGATCACGGCTTCATCCAAACCGCCGACGGCCGAGAGATCTACTTCCATCGCAACAGCGTGGTGGGGGAGGGCTTCGAGGGGCTGGAGGACGGTGCGTCGGTGCGGTTCGATCTTTATGAGGGCGAAGGCGTGGAGGGCCCGCAGGCCAGCACGGTGCGACCGATCGGCAAGCACCACCTCCCCGACGTCGAAGTCACCTGATCAAGACCTCGGCGAAGGTGCCGCGCAGGCAGTGATTGCTCGCCATCGACGCCCCATAGGCGCCGGCCGGCAGGAACGCGAGCAGGTCGCCCTCCCGAACCGCGGGCAGGGGGCAGCCCCGGGCGAAGACGTCGTTTGCCTCGTTGATGTTGCCGGCGATCTCCACCTCGATCTCCGGCTCCGCGAGCGGTCGGTCCACCGGGACGATGGCGTGGGGGATCCCGTAGTGTGCGGCGTAGACGTTGACATTGTGCCCCGCGTCCACTCCGATCCACGTCTTGCCGCCTCGGACCTCGACGGTGTTCACCTCGACGATCAGCACCCCCGCGGGGGCGGCCACGAACGTGCCGGGCTCGCACGCGATCCGCAGGGCGGTGTCCCCAAAGGCTTCGGTCAACAGCGCACTCCACGCTGCGGGCTGAAGAGGCCGATCGGCCTCGCGGTGGCGCCAGCCGAGGCCACCCCCGACGTCCACGGTCCGCACTGAGGGGAGCGCGCTCGCAAGGGAGGCCATCCGCGCGAACACCGCGGCCAGCGCCGGCGCCGCCGAGTCGGGAAGCCCCCACCCCGGGTGCACGTGGAGGGTGTCGACCGTCAGCCCCATCGCCTTCGCCAGGGCGGCCACGTCCTCGATTTCGTTGGGCAATACGCCGAACTTGCTGTTCCCGTAGGCCAGTCGGGCCTCCCCCCCCCAGCTCGTCGCCACCGCCGGGTCGAGGCGCAGGCCGATCGCGCGGCGGTGACCGGGGATCGCGGCGTAGCGTCGGATCACCGAGCGGGTGTCGAGGTTGAGATGGACGCCTTGGGCGACCAGGGTGCGCAAGTCCCGGTCGGAGAGCATGCCGGCGGTCACCGACACCTGGTCGGGGCGGAATCCAACCTCCAGGGCCAGCGCGACCTCCGCGGGACTCGCCGCGTCGATCCCGATGTCTCCCTCGGCGCGGATCGTCTCCAGCAGCGGTCGAAACCGATTGGCCTTCATCGCGTAGTGGATGGCACTCGGTCGGCCGGTGGCGGCAAGGGCCTGGCGCAGCTCGGCGAGCCGACGGCGGATCGTGGGCGCCCCGGTCGCGTAGAGCGGCGTTCCGTGCGCGCGGGCGAGGGCCTCCAGCGGGGTTCCATCGAGGGCGAGGCCCGCGGGCCCCACGGACAGGCCGTCCGTCCACCACCACGGCTCGCTCACTCCCACACTCCCACTCCCTCGGCCCACGGCGTGGCGATCCGCTCGGCCCGGTACATCTTCCACCCGGTCGGCTCGGCGTCCAGCTCGCTTCGGATCCGAAGATCGGCCGCAACCCACCCGTCGGGGGTCACCTCCGCGAGCCGCACCCAGTGTTCGCCCCATCCGACCTCGGCGCCCGGCCCGGCGCCCTCGTCGACCACGTAGGCGTGATCGAGGAGGATGTTGCCGGTGACCGGTTGGCGATCGGCGTCGCCCATGACCGCGGAGAACAACGGCCCCGTGGTGGTGACGTCGAAGGCGCTCACCTGGGAGACGGTCCCTTCGATCGGGTCGACCCGCCAGGCCGCTGCTCGACTCGGGCCGAACGTCGGACTCGCCGGGTCGTGGCTGTGGTTGTCGTAGGCGGCGATGGTGCCGTCCGGCCACACCTCGGGGGCGTGCTGGTGGTAGGGCCAGGCGAAGGGCGTGCCGACGGGATCGAGCAGATAGGGCTCGAACTCGGGCGCCCAGCCCTCGTGGTTGCCGAGGATCCACACCAGATCTCCGTCGGGGTCGAGCTTGACCAGGGCGTCCTGATGGCGGACGGAGACCACCACGCCGCCGTCGGTGGGGTCGATGGCCGCGCCGTTCGCATACGCCCACGCGTAGAGACCCCGGTGTCGATCGAGGGAGTTCGCCCCGATTCGGTGGGTGTCGAGGACGGCGGACAGCTTCCGTCGAGACGTCACCGCGCCGTGCAGGTCGAACGTCAACACGACCGGATCTTCGGCCAGCACGTCGGCGGTCTGGGTCGGGTCGTCGTAGTCGATGGGAAAGTCCTGGATCTCGATCTCGTCGTTCTCGAGGCTCAGGAGGCCCCCCTCCACCAGCGCCAGCTCATGGTTCAGGCCGTTCGCGTCGAGCCGGATCCACTCGCCCACCCCCTGATCTTCGTTCGACCAATGCCGGTAGCCGCGTCCCATCCAGTCGAGCTCGAACGCGCTGCCCGCGGCGAGCGCCCACAGGTGACCCTCCGGCCCGAGCCGGAGATCGCCGACGTCGATCGTCGGCTCCCACCACCAGGTGACCGCGCCCCGCTCGTCGAGGAGCACGAGGTACGACGGCCCTCCTTGGGCCACCGAGACGTTGCCCAGGGTCCAACCCGGCTCGACGGCGTCGGGGTCGAGCGCCAGCACCTCGACGATCGGGAACCGCGCCGGCAGCGGCGGCAGGTCGAGGTGGAAGCTCCGCCGCGTCGTGCGCGTGCCCTCCACGATGACCTCGACCTCCGCCGCTTCCCCTGGGACGAAGCCGAGGAGGGGCACGGTGAGGTCCCGGGTCGGTTCCGCGAAGATCGCGGTGCGATCCAGGCTGGCCCCCGTGAGGTGAACTCGGGTAGAAACCGGTTCTTCGGCGGTCACCCGGAGCTCTCGGACATAGGGGTTCACCGCGAGGTCGGCCGGGGCCACCAGCGAGACCGCCACGCCGGAGTCCGGCGACGCGCACCCGGCCCACAGCCAGATCACGTCGGTTCGTCCCAGGTCATCAGGCCGATCCACAGCAACGCCACCGTCTCCTCGGGCTGACTCGCCGCCACGATCTGGCGGACCTCGCGAAAATAGCTCCGCTGGAGCTCGCCGATGCGAGCCCTGTCGGCCCGCGAGAGCGACATGAGGTTGTAACTGAATTGGTCGAGAGCGGTCGGCGACTGGCTCCGTTCCGCCGCCACGCGTCCCCAGTGCGCCTTCTGGCCCGCCACCCGGCCGAACTCGCCCCCGGTGCCGACGGTCAGGGGGCGACCGGCTTCGAGTCGCCCGGCGCGGACCTCGACGGAGCCGACCGCCACCAACCGGTGGATCGCTTCCTGCGCTGTTTCGAGCGGGATCCGCAGCCAGCTTGCGACGAGCTCGGGGCTGTGGTTCGGATGGGCTCGCCAAGCTGCGGTCTCGAGCACGCGAAGCACTGCGGCCGTCCAAGGGCTTTCGAACGCGAGATCTCGCGCCGCGCTGCGATTCTGGTGGACGGCTTCGAGCTCCGGCACCGCTGAGATCGAGACGAACCCGGCGACGAGATCGCTGCACCGGCCGGTGAGGGCCTCGATCAGCGCCAGCCAGTCGGGCACCTTCACCTGGGTGCGACCCGACAGGATCCGGCCCACCGCATAGCGCGAGAGCCCGGTTCGATCGCTGAGCTCCTGGACGGGCGTGCCCCCCTGGAGCGCGGTGAGCCACGCCGCGATCGCCGCGCCGTCGCTGGGGCGTACGATGGACGCGGAGGCGGGGTGAAAGGCCTCGAACGCGCGATCGACCGGGATCGCCACGCGGGCGGCGGCGCGGAGGAACGCGGCGGCGGTGGGCATCCGGCGGCCCGCTTCCCAGTCGGCCGCGACGTTGCTCCGATAGCCGAGGCGACGGGAAAAAGAGACTTGCGAACGGGATCCCCGAATGGCGCGGAGGAGCTGGCGCGCGGCGGCGAAGGCGTTCACCCTCCCAGTATTGCACATGGAGGGGCATTGGTGGGGGGCAGTTTGAGCGGAATCGCCAGGGGAACGATGGCCGGTCGCGCCGCGAGGTGGCACGTTGAGGGAGAGATTCCGCGGGCCGCGGAAGGGAGGAGACGATGAGGTACTGCATTTTCGTCGGCGTCCTGGCTGCGTGCGAGGCCCCGTCCGGCGGGGGTTCGGACACCCCCG
>CANLGQ010000050.1 GCA_947490265.1 Pseudomonadota bacterium
GGGCTTCACCTGAAGTGCTCCTGGATATCTCGTGGCCTTTGAATACAACCACAAGATATCCAGCACTTCAGGGCTTTTCAAGCCATCTTTTCACGTTCCTTAATAACTCTCCCGCTCAGACCGAGGCTGCGCGCTTGGTCAAGGACTAGTACGGCCTTCGGCTAGCGACGCCGGCGAACGGCGAGCGCCAGAAGGCCGACCGCGGCCCAGGGTGCGAGCGCCCCGCCGGTCGAATCACAGCCGTTCGTCAGCTTGTTCCAGGCGATGTTCTCCCCACCGCCGCGGATCGCGAACCGATCGCAGGCGTCGCCCTTCACGTCGCCGTTGCCCGCGTCGCTGTTTTCCTGGTTCGGGTTCTGCGCGTAGACGCAGTTGTCGCAGGCGTCGCCGATCCCGTCGGCGTCGGAGTCGATGTTCGGATCGGGGAGCAGGATGTCGTCATCGGCGGCATAGGTGCCGGCCTGGGGGCACAGGTCGCACTCGTCGCCCCAGCCGTCCTCGTCGGCATCGCTGTTCTCGCTCTTGTCCCGCGGGCACATGTCGCAGGAGTCGCCGAGATCGTCACGATCGACGTTGCTCTGGTCCTGATTCGCGACCACGAGGCAGTTGTCGCAGGCGTCCCCCACGTTGTCGACGTCCTGGTCTTCCTGCTCACTGTTCGTGAGCTGAACGCAGTTGTCGCAGGCGTTGCCGAAACCATCGGCATCCCCGTCGGATTGATCGGGATTGATGAAGTAGACGCAGGTGTCACAGGCGTCGCCGATGCCGTCGGCGTCGGAGTCGAGCCGGTCGGGGAACGGCAGCGTCGGGCAGTTGTCGCACAAGTCGCCCACGTAGTCGCCGTCGACATCGCCCTGGTTCTGCGGAACCGAGTAGCGCGGACCGAACGTCCCGTCGGTGTTGGGGATGTCGTAGCAATTGTCGCAGATGTCGCCGGAAAGGTCGCCGTCCAGGTTCGCCTGGGTGGGGTTCGCGGTGCTCGGCGCAGGGTCGCCCGGGATGCTGCCCGGCGGGCAATTGTCGCACGACTCGTCGGGCGTCAGGCAATCGGGTCCAGGCGGGTCGCCCACGAAGTCGAAGTCGACGTCGGTCTGACACGGATTATAGTTGAACGGGCAATTGTCGCAGACATCCCCGATCCCATCGAGGTCCACGTCGGACTGATCGGGGTTGAACGAGTCGCCTCCGGGAGGTGGGCACACGAGCGAGGGCGCGGCGTTGTCGCATGCATCGTCGCCCCAACCGTCGCTGTCGTCGTCCCAATGCGCCCCGAACGGCGGCGGCGCCCAGATGCAGAGGTCGCAGGGATCGCCGTTTCCGTCGCAGTCGCGGTCGCGCTGGTCGTGGTTCCACTCCGAGGAGCAGTTGTCACACGAGAGCGTGATGGACTCGACCGGAAAGGGAAGGTCCGGGTTGTCGACCGTGATAGTGCCGGCAGAGAGCCAATCGCCAGTGCCATCGTAGCGAACGTCAAGGTCGTAGCTGCGCTGATCCCAGTACGGGAACGTGGGATACTCGCAGTCGAACCGGTGGATGTCCCAGTAATAATCGGCGTTGTCGTAGGGCAGGTTAGTGCGAGGATCGATCTCGGTGTCACAGCCGGGGAGGGTCACATCGAGCGCGTCCTCCTCCGCGAGATCGACGTGGTTGCAGTTGAGGTCTTGCGTGAAGAGAATGTTGTAGCACCAGTCTGGCGAGGGCAACGTCTCCCAGCGGGCCGACCACAGCAGCGCGTTGGCGACCAGGTGGTCGAAGTCGTCGAGCGCATCCTCGGTGAAGCCGCCGCCGGTGACGTCCGGGAACAGGTTCAACGCCACCACCCGGCCGTAAAAGGCGAGCGGCGGCTCGAAGGTAATGACCGCCGGCTCCCCGTCGGTCCAGTGGCCCACCACCTCGGCATCGACGTCGACCTCCAGGTTGTCGACCATCTCGGAGGCGCCGCCGTCGATGTCGTTCACCACCCAGAAGATCGGGTGACCCGCCTGGAACAACTCGGGAAGCCACTCCTGCCCGGCGGCCGGAATGATCCCCTGGTCTCCCCCCATGAACAGCATGTCGGCGGGCTCGACCGGCATGAAGTTCTGGGTCACGAAATTGCCCTCGAGCGCGAGTCCGCCCCCAGGCGAGAACGTGTGCCCCGCGACGACGACTCCACCCCCCGAGCGCGCGAAGTCGGCGAGCACGTCACCGACCTGCCGGGGATCACCAAACGCCGCGTCGTTCCAAACGAACACGGCGGAGAGCCCAGCGAGATCCGCGGCGGTCGGCGTGGACGCGCTCGCGTCGAACATCGCCATCGAGCTGAATTCCTGCGTGCGCATCACCAGCTCGCGCAGGCGCTGCTCCGAAGTGGGGGCGTTGTTCGGCGGGGCCTTGCTGAAGATCATGCCGACGGGGATCTGCTCTTGCGCGTGCGCGGCACTGGGAGCGAAGATCGCAACCAGAAGGGCAGTTGATAGCACGGGTTTCATCACCTCTCCCCAGTTCGGCAACCGACGCGGCACCGCGATCCAAGACTGCAGCGAGCCCAGTATGCCACGGCTTGTGTCCCAACGCCGCACGATCCCGAGGCCGAGCGGGAAGTTCAGGCCGCCCCCGGCACCTTGGACCGCGATCAGGCCCGTCCGCTGTCGCGGCGACGCATGGCCAGAAGCGCCAACGTGGCAAGGCACGCACCGAACCCGGTCAGGGGGGGTGTCGACGCGCACGCCCCCTGGGCAGAACGAGGATCGCCCCCTCCGCGCAGGGCAAGCTGATCACACGCGTCGCCGAGAAGGTCGTCGTCGGAGTTCGTCTGGTCGAGATTCGCGGCGAGCGGGCAGTTGTCACACGCGTCGCCGAGGCTGTCGGCGTCGGAGTCGACGTTGCGATCCGGGTTTCCGAGCAGGTCAGCCGCCGCTTCGGGACAGTGATCGCAGTCGTCGCCCCAGCCATCGGCGTCGGTGTCGCGCTGCTCGGCGTTCGAGTCGGTGGGGCAGTTGTCGCAGGCGTCGCCGATCCCGTCGCCGTCCTGTTCGGCCTGGCCGAGGTCGGGCGCGTTGGGGCAGATGTCGCAGTCGTCGCCCAGCAGATCGCCATCGACGTCGCTTTGGTCTTGGTTTCCGCTGAGTGGGCAGTTGTCACAAACATCGCCGAAGCCGTCGAGGTCGGCGTCGGAATTGTCGACATTCGGTACGTAGATGCACGCGTCGCACGCGTCGCCGGTGCCATCCCCGTCGCTGTCGATCGCATCGGCGGTGTCGAGGTCGGGGCAGTTGTCGCAGGCGTCACCGACCGTGTCGCGGTCGCCGTCGAGCTGTGGCGGATTGTGCTCGGTGAGGCAATTGTCGCAGGCGTCGCCTACCCCGTCGCCGTCGAGGTCGGCCTGATCCGGGTTGATGTCCTCGAGGTTGGGAGGAAGCGGGTCGAGGCAGTTGTCGCACGCATCGCCGACCCCGTCGCCCACCGGCTCGTCCGTCTTCGGGTCGGTGTCGGCGTCGGTCTGATCGGGGTTGAACACCGTGGGGCAGTTGTCGCAGGCGTTGCCGATCCCGTCGAGGTCGTCGTCGGCCTGGTCGGCGTTGTCGGCGTCGGTGCAGTTGTCGCAGGCGTCCCCATGGCAGTCGGTGTCGGCGTTCGCCTGATCGCTGTTGGTGACCCACGGGCAGTTGTCGCAGAGATCGCCGATTCCCTCACACGCATCGTTCGCTACGTCGTAGTCGCGATCCCGCTGGGCATGGTCGAACACTTCGGCACAATTGTCGCACGAGAGCTGGTATTCCTCGGTGGGGAAGAGCTCACCGTCGGGGATGATCTGCACCGTGCCCGCGGAGAACCCGTCGCCCTGGCCGTCGTAGCGGAGGTCGGTGTCGTAGGTCTCGGCCTGGTCGCCAGGCAGCATGGGGTACTGGCACTCGAACCGGTAGTAGTCGAACCAGTAATCGTTCTCCTCGAAGAAGCCCCCAGTGGGGTCTGGATACTGGTCGCAGTCCAGGCCGAGCATCGACACGATGTCTTCGTCACCGACGTCGATGCCGTTGCAATTCAGGTCCTGCACCTTCGTGTCGTTCAGGCATCCGATGGCCGGAAACTCATAGTGCATCGTCCACAAGAGAGAGGACGCGATCAGGCGGTCGCCGTCGGTGTCGCCATCCCACCCATCCGGGTCGAAGGGAGTGGGAACCGGGTAGAGATTCAAGGCCACGACCCGGCCACGCGGCAGCGGGGTATCGAGCACCGCCACCGCCACTTCGCCGTTGGTCCAGTCGGCGATCCGGATCGCATCGGCCGATACGACTGCGCCCGCCGCCTGGTAGCTCGCGCCGCCCTGGAACAGGTTCAGGCCGTAGAGGCTCTCGTGGCCTTGGACCGCAGGAAGTCGAGGCCACTCGTGCTCCGGCACGGGCACGATTCCGAGATCGCCACCGGGCGCAGACGGGGTACCGACCCCGAGCGGGAGCATGTTGCGGCTCGCGAGCAGTCCGCCGAGCTCGGTGCCCGCCGAAAAGCTGTTCCCCGCGATGACGAGACCGCCCCCCGCGTCAACGAAATCGGCCAGGACATCGCCCATCCCCAGCGGATCCGACCACGGCAGGTCGTTGAATACGACTACCGCGTCATAGGCGGCCAACCACTCATCGGTGGGAAGCTGGTTCGTGGCATCGAAGGAGCCCACGACGCTGAACTCACCGGTGCAGGCGACGCTTTCCCGCAGGCCCTGAAGCCGGGCCGGGTCGCTGGTCGCCCCGACGATGGCCACCGGCACCGGGCCGGTCACGGCCGCCTGGGCGACCGACCCGAGACCAAGGGCGAACGCCAGCAACACGAGCTACTTCGGAGCGGGAGCCGGAGCGGGGGCCTCCGGACCAGGAGCAGGAGCGGCAGGCGCCTCCACCTTTTCGGGGACCGCCGGCGCCGGCGGCGCTGCAGGTTCCACCGCCGGAGCCGGAGCCGGAGCCGGAGCCGGAGCCGGAGCCGGAGCCGGAGCCGGAGCTTCGTCGTCCTCGTCCTTGAACTTCACGGGCAGGCCGTACTCGTCGGTCTCCTCGCCCTGCTCGACCTTCGGCGGCTCGGGCTTCTTCGGCTGCTTCGTGGTCTGGACCCGATCGCTCCACGGCAGCACGAACGTCGGCGGGTAGTCCTTCATCTGATCGATCTGCGCGATCTGGGCGACGACGTGGAACTCGACCCGGCGGCTCGGAGCCAGGCACGCCTCGTTGGCGGGAACCGAAGCATCCTCCAGGCAGTTCTCGAAGCCTTTGAGCGGGATGGACTCGCCCGCGCCGCGATACGAGAGGCGGTTCGGGTGGACCCCCTCCTCCATGAGCGCCTGGTAGATGGCCTGCGCGCGCTCCTCGGAGAGCTCGTAGTTGTGGATTGACGTTCCTTCCTTCGAGGCATGCCCCTCGATCACGATGTGCCCGAGCTGGGCGTTGTCGTGGAGAACACCGGCGATCGCCCGAATGAGGGGCCGCGACTCGTCGAGCAGCGTGGCCGTATCGACCACGAATTTCGGCTGCTCGGCGATGATGATCTGGTTCATGTAGATCTTGGCGATCTCGTTCTCTTCGAACACCGGCGGAGGAGGAAGGACGATGTCCTCGATCACCGGCGGCGGCGGCGGCGGCGGCGGCGGCACCTCGACGATCTCCACCGGCGGCGGCGGCTCTTTCGGCACGCGCTCGATGGTCACCATGCCGATGACGCGAAGATCGGTGGTGCCATAGCCCTGGCTCAGACCGCGTCCGGCATCGAGATCCACCGTAACGGCGTTGGTGGCGAAGATTTTCAAGCCCCCGATGGCCTCGAGCGAGTTCTCCGCGCCGCCCTGCCCGAACCGATCGCTCAGCGTGCCGCGCGAGGAGATCTGGACATTGAGCGCGGTTCGGGTCGCCTCGGGCAGCGAGACGGCGACCGCGCCATTCAACAGGAGCTCTGAGCCCTGGGTGAAGTCCTCCTGGGTCTCCGCTGCATTGCGCACCATGAACCCGGGGTCGAAGATGACGGCCAGCGGCGCGTGAAGGTGCTCGCGCGGGTTGTACGAAACCATGAGCGGGACGCCGAAAGTGGCGCGCACACCGCCCTCCCCGACGAACGACTCGAGGCGACCGGTCGGCAGGATCAGGCCACCCCGAAGCCCTGCAGCGAACAGGTCTTTGCGGGTCTTGAACGCGACCACACGCCCACCCAGGCCGACATCGGCCATCCCGAAGCCATCGCCGGCGAGCTCGGGGACCTGCGAACCCCAGTTGTATACGGTCGGAACCAGCAAGTTGACCGTGAAGCGCTCGGACAGGTCGAGTGACGCGCCCAACATGATGTTGGTGCGGTTGGCGACCACCGCGCTGTCCTGAAGCTCGACCTGCTCGATCTTGTCGTACAGCACGAGCGGGTTTTGCTGGAACTGGAGCAGCGCACCGTATCGGAATGCGTATTGCTCCTTGACCGCCGGGGCGTCGACCATGGCAAAGGAGGCAGCCCCGAACGAAGGGCGAACAAACTCCGGATCAATGGAGTAACCCTGACCTGCGGCAACACCGGGCAGGAGCGCCGCTGCGACTACACTGAGAGGGGCCAGCCTACGAAAGTGTGCGTTCACCGTTCCATCCTTGCGCCAGGGCGAGTCGCGCCGGTCCGAAACGGACCCTGCGCGAAGGAGTGCAATCTACCAGCAGCATCGGGGGATCGTCTAGCCCCGTAACCATCGGCAACTTCGCTGTGTTGACCAGAATCCGGCGTTCAAACTCAAAGGTCCTGTTCGAGCACGACCTTTCCGATCGCGCTACGACCCTCGAGCAGCGCGTGGGCGGACCCGATCCGCGACATCGGGAGAACCCGATCGACCACCGCTCGCAGCCGACCCGCGCGCACCGCGCCCCACATCGCCTGGAGCTCGGCGTGCGTGCCCATCGTGCAGCCGAGCAACGTGAGCTGCTTGAAGAACAGCACGCGAAGATCGAGGGCCACTTCCGCCGCACCGGTGGCTCCGAAGGTCGCCAGCGCCCCGCCCCACCGGAGCATCGCGACGCCGTCGAGGAACGAGCGCCCCCCCGCGGAATCGACCACCAGATCCACCCCGGCCCGGTCTGTCCAGGCGCGCGCGCCGCCGACCGCCTCGTCGGGCGACCAGGTGTGCTCGGCTCCAAGGGCACGCACCGCCGCGCGCTTTTCTGGGGTGGAGGCGACGGCGGCCACCCGCGCGCCGGCGAGCAGCGCGATCTGCACCGCGAGCGAACCGACGCCGCCGGCCGCTCCCAGAATGACGACGCGATCACCCGGCTGGATCCGGGCGCGCCCCAGCAGCAGGTGCCAGGCGGTCAGCCCGGCCAGCGGAAGCGCCGCGGCCTCCGCGGGGTCGAGGCCGTCGGCCGGGAGCACCTGGGACGCCGGAACCACGATCCGCTCGGCGCATCCGCCATTGGTGCGCTCGCCCCGGATGCGAAAGGTCCGGCAAAGATCCTGCCGCCCCGCGAGGCACGCCGGACAACGCAGGCAGGAGATCGCCGGGTGGACCACCACCCGCTCGCCGGTGTCGCGCCGAACCCCGGCGATGTCGGCTCCGGGGATCAGCGGCAGCGGAAAAGCGTGCCCCGGTACGCCGCGCCGTACCCACACGTCGAGATGGTTCATCCCCACATGGGTGACGTCGACCACCACCTCGTCGGGGCCCGGTACGGGCTCTGGGTCGTCTTCCGGGCGGATCACCTCGGGACCGCCGTGTTCGCGGATTCGAAGGACGCGCACTCAGACCTCGAGCAACAGGCGGTCAGGGTCCTCGATGTACCCCTTGACCCGCACCAAAAAGGTCACCGCCTCGCGACCGTCGATGATCCGATGGTCATACGAGAGGGCCAAGTACATCATCGGACGGAGCACGATCTGACCGTCTACCCCGATGGGCCGCTCGAGGATGTTGTGCATGCCGAGGATCCCGACCTGCGGCGGATTGAGGATCGGCGTGGACAGCATGGAACCAAAGACCCCGCCGTTGCTGATCGTAAAGGTTCCGCCTTCGAAGTCTGCGGGAACGAGCTTGTTCTCCTTGGCGCGGGAGCCCAGGTCGGCGACCGCCTTCTCGGTCTCGGCGAAGGACAGTCGGTCTGCATCGCGAAGGACAGGTACGACCAGACCTTTGGGCCCTGAAACGGCTACACCGAGGTGGTAGAACGGCTTGTACAGGATGTCCGTGCCATCGATCTCCGCGTTCACCGAAGGAAATTCCTTCAGCGCCTCGATGCTGGCCTTGAGGAAGAAACTCATGAAACCAAGCTTCACACCGTGTTTGGCGACGAATGCATCCTGGTGCTTCTTCCGCAGTCCCATCACCCGGCTCATGTCCACCTCGTTGAAAGTGGTGAGCATGGCCGTCTCTTGGGTAGCGGCCAGCAATCGGCGGGCCACGGTGCGCCGAAGCGGCGACATCGGCACGCGCTGAACGCCGGCTGCCACGGCCGGTACCGGGGCGGGCCTCGCTCGCGACACGTCTTGGGTCACGATCCGACCCCGAGGTCCGGTCCCAGCCACCCCCTCGAGGGCTACCCCCTCCTGCTGGGCGGCCTGCCGGGCGGCAGGCCCCGCCTTCACCTCTCCGGGCGCCGGCGCGGCGGCGGCCACCGCCCCCGCTTCGATTCGGGCGACGACCGCCCCGATCGGCACCTCGTCCCCCACGTTCGCGAGCCACGCGGAGAGAACGCCTGCGGCCGGCGCCGGAAGCTCCATCGAGGCCTTGTCGCTGTCGAGTTCGAGGATCGACTCGCCCTCTGCAACGGCCTCTCCGACCCGCTTGAGCAGCTTGGAGAGGATCACCGTGGCGATGGACTCCCCGATCCGGGGGATGACGACGTCGAGCATGGGCGGGACTCCGGGAATCAGCCGAGGGCCGCGCGGACCAATTCGTCCTGCTCGGCAACGTGCTTCTTGAAGGATCCGGTGGCGACCGCCGCCGCGGGCGGTCGACCGACATAGCGCGGTGGGGCAAGGCCGGGGAAAAGGTCCGACCACCATCCATAGACGGATGGCCAGGCCCCCATGTTCTTCGGCTCCTCCTGGCACCACACCACTTCCGCCGCGGGATGCGCCGCCAACAGCGCGGCGACCTCGTCGCGTGGAAAGGGGTGGAGCTGCTCGACCCGATGCAACGCGACCCCGGCAGGGGACCGACTCCGAGCAGCCGCGAGGTCGTACCAAACCTTTCCCGTGCAGAGCACCACGCGATCGACCCGGCTCGGCGGAGATGGATCCGGAATAACCAGTTCGAACGCCCCGTCCGCCAGTTGCTCGAGCGTCGCGACCGCCTCGGGGTGGCGAAGGAGCGCCTTCGGGGTCATCACCACCAGCGGTTTTCGCACCGGGCGCAGGAGCTGTCGCCGCAGCAGGTGGAAATAGCTAGCGGGGGAAGAGGGGTATGCGACGATGAGGTTGTCCTCGGCACAGGCGGAGAGGAACCGCTCCAGCCGCCCCGAGCTGTGCTCCGGCCCCTGCCCCTCGAACCCGTGCGGAAGAAGCAGCACAACATGGTTCTGCCGGCCCCACTTCTGCTCGCCCGAGGCGAGGTACTGATCGATCACGACCTGGGCCCCGTTCACGAAGTCGCCGAACTGGGCTTCCCAACAGACGAGGGTATCCGGCGAGTCGAGGGCATAGCCGTACTCGAAACCGAGGACACCGAACTCCGACAAGGTGCTGTCGTAGATCTCGAAGGGACCCACCGACTTCAACGGGGTGTATTCGCGTTCGGAAGCCGTGTCGGTCAGGACGGCGTGTCGCTGGGTGAACGTGCCCCGCGCGCTGTCTTGTCCCGAGATCCGGATCCGAAAACCATCCACCAGCAGCGTGGCAAATGCCGCCTGTTCCGCCGTGCTCCAATCGATTGGCCTTTCCCCGGCCGCCATCTCGAAGCGCTGTTGGACCACGCGCCGGACCTTCGGATGCCACTGACCCTCGGGCAGCGTGTTCAGCGACGCGAGCAGGTCCGCGAGTCGTTGCCGGTCGAAGCGGGTGGCCACTTTGTCCGTGATCGCACCGCGATATCGGCTCCAGAGGTCGCGGAGCAGCTTGACGCCGTCCGGGTGGATCGCCGGTGGTTCGGCCGGCGCCTCCGCCTCCGCCTCGGCGACCAGGTCGGCGTTCGACTCGCGATCGATGCGCTTCGCATCCTCGGTGGTGAGGAGCCCCAGCTTGACCAGGGCGGTCGCCGCGTTGTCGCGCGGGGTGGCTCGAGCTCGGATGCGGTCGTACAGGTGGGGCTGGGTAAACGAGGGCTCGTCGGCCTCGTTGTGGCCGTGCTTGCGGTAGCAGTACAGGTCGATGATGACGTCGCGCTGAAAGCGCATCCGCCACTCGGCGGCGATCCGCGCTACCGCCGCCAGCGCGGCCGGATCTTCGCCATTGACGTGAAAAATTGGCACGCCCAGCATCCGCGCCACGTCGGTACAGTAGGGGGTGCTCCGCGCGTCGGACGGCGGCGTCGTGAATCCGATCTGGTTGTTCACGACCACGTGAAGGGTACCGCCCGTGCGATATCCGCCCAGCTCGGACAGATTCAACACTTCGGGCACCACCCCCTGTCCGGCGAACGCCGCATCGCCGTGGATGAGCATCGGGACGACCCGGCGCCGCCCGTCCGGGCCAAACCGGTCTTGCTTGGCACGCGATCGACCCTCGACGATCGTGTCCACCACTTCGAGGTGCGACGGGTTCGGGCTCAGGGTGAGGTGAACCGGTCGGCCATCGCAGGTGACCGTGTCTGACGAAAATCCCATGTGATACTTGACATCGCCGGAGCCATGCGCCGCGCCCTTCACGTCCTGGAACTCGTCCACCACGAGCCGGACGGGCTTGTTGAGCACATTCACCAAGGCGTTGAGGCGCCCGCGATGCGCCATGCCGAGGACGAAGTCGGAAGCCCCGTGATCCGCGCACGTGCGGATCAGGAGATCGAGCAGCGGCACCAGCGTCTCGGCGCCCTCGAGCGAGAAGCGCTTCGCACCCGGGAATCGGGTCTGGATGATCCGCTCGAAGTTCTCCGCGTCGGCCAACTTGCGCAGGAAACGCTGCGCCGTCGGTCGGTCGAGCGACGGTTGAACCGGCACCAACTCTACCTGCTCCCGCACCCACCGACGCTGCTCGAACTCGCGAAGATCACTGATCTCGCAGCCGATGGACCCGGTCCACGCTTGGCGAACGTGCTCGAGCAGCGCCTTGCCCGTCGTCCGAGCGGGCACGCCGGCGACCCCCGGGTTGCCGACCTCCCGGGCGAGATCTGCCGGACCGAGCCCGTGATATACGGACTCGAGCTCGGGCACGTCTTCCCGGACCCGCGGGCCGAGCGGATTGATCTCCGCCCACCGGTGGCCGTGGACGCGATGCATGAACACCAGCGCGGTGATCCGGCCCGAGAGTCCATCACTCGCGCGCGGCCCTTCCGGCGGCGATCCGAAAATCGATCGATGAGGAAAAACTGGAGCTTCGCCCGGAACAATCTCGCTGTGCGGGGGGACCGGACCGAGCGCCGCGAACAGCGGGCGGAACGCCTCGGGCACGGAATCCGGATCGCGCAGCCAGCTCGCGTATTGCGCATCGAGAAACGCGGCGTTCTCACCGGTGAGCAGGCTGTCGGGGATCTGCACGTTCGCCCTTCGATCGGAAAGCTATCCAATAACCCTCAGCGCCGCCGATGGCCCGGCGGCTCGGGCGGGGCCTCGACCCGTACCGCCATGGGGATGGAGATCGCCGCCTGAGCCGAGGCGCCGAAGGGCGCGAAGGTCCACCCCTCGATCGCCCGTCCCAGGCACGCCAAGAGCGTCGGGTCGGCCAGGTCGCCGTAGACCGAGGTCGACACGATCGACCCATCGGCTCGAATCAGGGCGTCGGCGAAAAGATACCCTTGTAAAGCTGGATTCACTCCTGCTGCGACTTGGTAGCAGTGCTCGACCCGCGGGAGAATCGGCGCGAACGACGCCAGCGCCTGCTCTGGAGGATATCCGCCGCCGATCCGCGGCTCGAACAGGTAGACCCGGGCAGTCGGCGACGCGTCGGCTGGGGGACGGCTGTCGCGGGAGGCCGGGCCGGGCGCCGGGACCTGCGAGGGCGGAGCCGGCAGCGGAGCCGGCTGGGCGACAACCGCGGGAGCCGGTGCGGGCGGCGGGGCCGCAACCACCAGCGGGACGGGAGGGGCCGGCAACGGGACAACCGGTGCGGGACTCGGAGGCGGCACCGGGATCGGCAGGGTCGAGACCGGCGGAGCCGGAACGGGCGGCAGCGGAGCCGGAGCCGGAGCCGGAGCCGGAGCCGGAGCCGGAGCCGGAGCCGGAGCCGGAGCCGGAGCCGGAGCCGGAGCCGGAGCCACCGGTGCCGGCGGCGGGGTTCCCGGCTTGTCCGGAGGACTTCCGAGGACCCACTCTCGGTCCAGCCAGGAGGCGATCCGCGCGGCGAGCTCGGGAAACTCGGCGAAAATCGGTGTGACCTGATCGACGGCGCGCCCGACACGCACGTCGTAGCGCCCGGCCTTCAACAACCACGACTCGGCCCACCCCGCACCGCCGGCCACGCGGCGTACCGTGTGCGGCAGGTCCGGCATGGTCATCTCAGGTTGATGATCCACGACGAGGTAGAATTTCTCGCGACCCGCTTTCCCGCCCCACTCCGCCCGCACCGCCGTGTCGTCGGCCGCGCGAGACCCAGCCGTCGCCCGATAGCGGGCCACGGCGTCGAGCGCGTCGCCTCGCCGGGTGAGGGTCACTCGGACTCCCTCCGCCCCGGTCTCGACAAGGCGCTGGCTCAGCCGGTCGGAAATGGAGTTCTCGAAGCCCCCCGGCGCCTCGGCGGCGAGGGCGCGCCAGATCGTAGCCTCGCACGACGCCAGGTCGACGCAGGCGAGGAAACTCCGCGAGACGTTCACCAGCGTCTGCTCGACCTCGTACCCGTGCGTCAGGGGATCGTAGACCACGCGCGTGTCGAGGCGCTCGAAGCCCTCGAGGCAACCGGTTCCGATCGCGAGGGTGAGCGTCGCAAGCGCGAGGGCACAGCAGCGGGCGGTGGAGACAGGCACGGGCCGCAGTTATCCCGCGATCGCGTCCCGGCGATCCGAATCGGGCGTGCGTGCGATCGATCGCACCGCCACGCGGGGCGCGCGGTCCCTCACGCCGTACCGGGGTCGTAGCCCAGATTGGGCGCGAGCCATTGCTCAGCGGTGGCCAGCGACCAGCCCTTCCGGGCCGCGTAGTCCGCGACTTGATCGCGCCCGATCGGGCCCACCGAGAAATAGCCGGCGTCGGGATGGGCGAAATACCAACCCGCCACCGCGGCGCCCGGCCACATGGCGTACGACTCGGTGAGTCGAATCTCCGCGGTCGACTCCACCCTCAGGAGCTCCCACAAGGGCGCCTTCTCGGTGTGGTCTGGACAGGCCGGATACCCCGGCGCGGGCCGGATCCCACGATAGCGCTCCCGAATGAGGTCATCGGGCGACAGCGCCTCGTCCGGCGCGTAGCCCCACCCCTCGACGCGCACGATCTCGTGCAGGCGCTCGGCGAACGCCTCAGCAAGACGATCCGCGAGAGCCTTGGCGAGAATGGCCTGGTAGTCATCCTGAGCGGCCATGAATTCGGCGACGAGGTCTTCGAGGCCCACGCCAGTGGTGACGGCGAAACCACCGATCCAATCAGGGGTTCCCACCGGTGCGACAAAATCGGCGAGGCATCGACAACCTCGATCGCTCATCCCCTGCTGGCGCAGGTGGTGGAGGCGGGTGCGCTCGACCGTCCGGCGCTCGTCGGTCCACACCACCACATCATCGCCTACCCGATTGGCTGGGAAAGTGCTCCACACGCCGCTTGCCGTCAGTCGGCGCTCGGCCACGATTCGGGCGAGCAGGGCGCGCGCATCGGCGTAGAGCGAGCGAGCCTGGGCCCCGACGGTCGCGTCGTCGAGGATGCGCGGGAAGCTGCCCCGCAGCTCCCACGTCTGGAAAAAAGGGGTCCAATCGATGCGATCGACGAGATCCGTCAGCGGAAAGTCGCGCAGCACCACGCAGTCCCGCGAACGAGGAGCCTCCGGCGCAAAAGCAAGGACGGGAGCCCGCTCGCGCGCCTCGCTAAGCGGCCGAAGGGCAGTGACCTTGTTTCGACGCCGTTCCCGGAGCTCGTGCTGGTCCGCAGCCGTAGCGGCAAGGAACGACGCCCGACCCTCGCCCATCAGCTTCTGCGCGACTCCCACCGCCCGGCTGGCATCCTGCACATGCACCACCCCGGGGGCATAGCCGGGCGCGATCTTCACCGCGGTGTGCGCCCGCGACGTCGTGGCGCCGCCAATCAGGAGCGGGAGCGTGAAGCCTTGGCGGGTCATCTCCGCAGCCACCCGCACCATCTCGTCGAGCGAAGGCGTGATGAGGCCCGAGAGGCCAATGAGGTCGGCACCCTGCGCGCGCGCCGCGTCGAGGATTTTCCCGGCGGGGACCATGACGCCGAGGTCAATGACCTCGAAGTTGTTGCATTGAAGCACCACCCCGACGATGTTCTTCCCGATGTCGTGGACGTCGCCCTTCACGGTGGCCATCACGACCCGACCGCGGGTATTCCTTTTTGCTCCCGCAGCCTTTTCCGCTTCCAAGTACGGGATCAACACCGCCACGGAGCGCTTCATGACCCGTGCCGACTTCACCACCTGGGGCAGGAACATCTTCCCGGCGCCGAACAAGTCGCCGACCGCGTTCATGCCTGCCATCAGCGGCCCCTCGATCACGTCGATCGGACGCTGGAAGGCTTGACGGGCCTCCTCCGTGTCGGCGTCCACGAACTCGGTGATCCCGTGGATCAAGGCGTGCTTCAGTCGCTCCTCGACCGGTCCCTGGCGCCACTGCAGCTCGGCAGCCGGGTCGCGGTCGGCCCGCTTCACGCGGTCTGCGAACTCGATGAGGCGCTCGGTCGCGTCGCGTCGGCGATTGAGGATCACGTCGGCGCAACGCTCCCGAAGCTCGGGATCGATCGCGTCGTAGCTCGGAAGCGCTCCGGCATTGACGATCCCCATGTCGAGGCCCGCCGCGACAGCGTGGAACAAGAAGACGGCGTGCATCGCCTCCCGGACCGGGTTGTTGCCTCGAAAAGAGAAGGAAAGGTTGCTGATCCCGCCGCTCGTGCGAGCGCCCGGACACTTCACCTTGATCTGTCGCACCGCCTCGATGAAGTCGACGCCGTAGTTCGCATGCTCCTCGAGTCCGGTCGCCACCGCGAAGACGTTGGCGTCGAAAACGATGTCTTCTGGCCGAAACCCTGCGCGCTCCACCAGCAACGCAAAGGCCCGCTGGCACACCGCGACCCGACGCTCGAGCGTGTCGGCCTGCCCTCGCTCGTCGAAGGCCATCACGATCGCCGCGGCCCCGTACCGCCGCACCAGCTGGGCCTGCCGCAGGAACTCCGTCTCCCCTTCCTTCATGCTGATCGAGTTCACCAGCGCCTTGCCCTGGACACACTTGAGCCCGGCCTCGATCACCTCGAACCGCGACGAATCGACGACCAGAGGCACCCGAGCGATGTCAGGTTCGGAAGCGATCAGGTTGAGGAAGCGGGTCATCGCGGCGGCGCCGTCGAGCATCCCCTCGTCCAGGTTCACATCGAGGAGCTGCGCCCCGCTCTCCACCTGTTGCCGAGCGACTGCGAGCGCCGCGTCATAGTCATCGCCCAGGATCAACTTTGCGAACTGCCGGGAGCCCGTCACATTCGTCCGCTCGCCGATGTTCACGAACAGACTCTGGGGGCCGATGTTGCAAGGCTCGAGCCCAGATAGCCGCAGGTTGGGCTCCAGGACTGGAATTACCCGTGGTGGAACGCCGTCGACCGCCCGAGCGATCGCAGCGATGTGCGCGGGCGTCGTGCCGCAGCAACCCCCGACCAGATTCACCAGCCCCGACCTCGCCCACTCCCCGATCTGGTCCGCCATACTCTCCGGCGTATCGTCATACCCGCCGAACTCGTTCGGCAGGCCGGCGTTCGGATAGACGCTGACGAAGGTGTCGGCCACTCGCGACATCTCGGCGACGTAGGCCCTTAGTTCCTTGGCCCCCAAGGCGCAATTCAGCCCGACCAGCAGCGGGCGGAGGGGCGACACCGCATTCCAGAACGCCTCGGTGGTCTGCCCGGAGAGCGTGCGCCCACTCGCGTCGGTGATCGTTCCCGACACCGCCACCGGGAGGTCGAGGCCGAGTTCGGCGAGCACGCCCACCACCGCAAAGAGGGCGGCCTTGGCGTTTAACGTGTCGAACGACGTCTCGACGAGGAGGAGGTCGGCGCCTCCGTCGATCAGGCCTCGGGCGGCCAAGCTGTAGGCCTCGACCAGTTGATCGAAGGTGACTGCGCGAAACCCAGGGTTGTTGACGTCGGGAGACAGCGTGGCGGTGCGGGTGGTCGGCCCGATCGCCCCGGCCACGAACCGCGGCCGGTCCGGCGTGGAGACGGCGTCGACCTCGCGACGGGCGAGTTCCGCACCCACCCGGTTGAGGTCGTAGACCGCGGCCTCGAGCCCGTAGTCCGCCTGGGAGATCGCGTTGGCGCCGAACGTGTTGGTCTCGACGATATCGGCCCCCGCTTCGAGGTATTGCCGATGGATGGCCGCCACGACATCGGGCCGTGTCAGGTTCAGAAGGTCGTTGTTTCCCTGGAGATCGCTCGGATGCGTAGCGAACCGCTCCCCTCGAAAGTCCGCCTCCGACAGGCTCCACGTCTGGAGCATCGAGCCCATCGCGCCATCGAGCACAAGAATACGGCGTTGGAGGGCATCTCTGATGCGATCGGTGCGGCTATTCACGGGGTCCTCGCGGTGCGGGAACTCTCTATCCTGAACAGGGGCACACCGGCGCGCCTTGCGATAACGGGCCGGATGCACAAGCCAAGCCCTCGTCTCGCGATCTTCCTGGCGATCCTCGGTTGCGCACAGCCCGAGGTGGCCCCTACACCCCCGACTCCGCAACCGCCGACCGGACCCACCGCGGCCGAGGCGGACGCTTTCGTGCAACAGGCCAACGCCGACCTTCGTCGGCTCTGGGTGGAAGCCGGCAAAGCGGACTGGGCCTACGAGACCGACATCACCGATGCGCACGAAAAGGAAGCCTCTACGAAGCGAGAGGCGACGATGGCGTGGCTCACGGAGGCGATCCCCAAGGCGGCCACGTTCCGAGGAGTGGAGGGTCTCTCGGCCGCTTCCGCCCGGCAACTTCACTTGCTGCGCATCAACGCCACGCTCCCCGCGCCGTCCGACCCAGCTCGCAGGAAGGAGCTCGCCGAGATCTCCACCCGCCTCAGCGGGATGTATGGGAAGGGGGCCTATTGCACCGGCGAGGGTGCGAGCCAAATCTGCCGCGACCTCGGTCAGCTTGAGGACGTCCTCGCCCAGGATCGCGACCCCGCCCACCAGCTCGAGGCGTGGACTGGCTGGCACACCATCGCCCCACCGATGCGCAGCGACTACCAACGCTTTGTCGAGCTCGGCAATGCCGGAGCCCGCGAAATCGGCTTTGCGGACATGGGGGAGCTCTGGCGCAGCGGCTACGACATGACGCCGGCCGAGTTCGAAACCGAGGTAGATCGCCTCTACTCTCAGGTTTCACCCCTCTACGAGGGCCTTCACTGCTACACCCGCAAGCGCCTGAACACCCGCTATGGCGACCAAATCGCGCCAAAAACCGGCCCGATTCCAGCGCATCTCACCGGAAACATGTGGGCGCAGAGCTGGGAGAACCTGTTCCCCCTCCTCGAGCCCTTCCCGGGGGAGCCCGATCTCGACCCCACCGCCGCCCTCCAAAAGCAGAAGTGGGACCCCATCCAGATGGCGAGGACCGCCGAGCGCTTCTTCACCAGTATGGGCCTCGACGCGCTCCCGGAGACCTTCTGGCAGCGTTCCATGTTCACCAAGCCGCCCGGAAAGGAGGCCGTGTGCCACGCGAGCGCGTGGGACGTGGAGATGAACGACGATCTTCGGATCAAGATGTGCATCAAACCGAACTACGACGACCTCGTCACACTCCACCACGAGCTCGGTCACAATTACTACTACCACGCGTACTACACCCTCCCCGCGCTGTACCAAAACGGAGCGAACGACGGCTTCCACGAAGCGATCGGCGACTCGATCGCCCTGTCGATGACCCCGGGGTACCTGAAGCAACTCGGCCTCGTGTCCGAGGTCTCCGACTCCGAGAAGTCGGTGCTGAACTTCCAGATGCAGATGGCCCTCGGCAAGGTGGCATTCCTCCCCTTCGGGCGGATGATCGACCAGTGGCGCTGGGACGTCTTCTCCGGAAAGGTGCCGTCTGACCAGTACAACGCTGGGTGGTGGGCGCTCCGCCTCAAGTTCCAGGGCGTGGCACCGCCCACGCCGCGCGACGAGGCGTTCTTCGACCCCGGCGGGAAGTACCACATCCCCGGAAACACGCCCTATATGCGGTATTTCCTGGCAGACATCCTCCAGTTTCAATTTTATCGCGCGATGTGTGACGCCAGCGGACACCAGGGGCCGCTGCACACCTGCTCGACGTACGGAAGCAAGGAAGCGGGGGACAAGCTCCAGAAGATGCTGGCCATGGGCTCGAGTCAGCCCTGGCCCGACGCGCTCGAAGCGATGACCGGCTCGCGCCAGATGGACGCGAGTGCCATCCTGGCGTACTTCGAGCCGCTGCAAGGCTGGTTGAAAGAGCAGAACGCCGATCAGCAATGCGGGTGGTGAGGGCCCTCGTCCGTTCGGTACCTGCAGCCTACCGGCACGCCACGCGGCGCCACGATCAGCCCATCGACAGCGACCGAGCCACCGCTCAGCACGTCGCGTACCAGGCCGCGTTGCGCTCCGCCGGATTCGCGGTGGAGGCGCTCGCGGGCGACGAGAGCCTGCCCGACGGGATCTTCGTGGAAGACACGGCGGTGATCGTCGGCGAACGCGTGATGATGACCCGTTCGGCGCTCCCGGGCCGGGCCCTGGAACGCCCCCCGATTGCCGCGGCCCTCTCCGCCCGGGGGCTCGAGGTGCTCCACATGACCGCGGGGGTCTGCGATGGCGGCGACGTCCTGCTTGTCGGAGGGCGACTCTTCGCCGGGATCAGCGAGCGAACGGACGCCGCGGGGATCGCCGCGCTGGCGCCCCTGGGGTTGCCGATCACCGCCATCGACGTTCCGGCAGGGGTGCTGCACCTGAAGTGCGTGTGCTCGCCCCTCGGGGACGACGCGATCCTTTTGGCCGAAGGCACGCTCGATCCAGCTATTTTTCGCGGACTCCAAGTGCACGCGGTGCCCTTCGCGGAGCAGTGGGCCGCGAACGTCGTCGCGCTCGGTTCGCGCGTCGTGATGGGCGCCGGCTACCCGGTCGCAGCGGACCGCGTTTCGCGCGCCGGTTACGACCCCATCCTGGTCGAGGTGAGCGAGATCGAGGCGGGCGACGGCTCGATGACCTGCCTGTCGCTCCGCTGGTGATCCTCGAGCGCGGAAGCCCTCACTCGACCGAAATGCGCTCCGCGGAAAGGAAGGCAGCGCACCGATAATACGAGTGAAGGCCGTACACGGCGTCCGACGACGACACCGACACCGACCAGGTGCCTCCCTCACTGATGGGCACGTTCGCGAGCCAGTAATCCTCGCCCTCGGGCGCATCCCCGTCGCCCGTGGGCGTCGCGTCGACCCCGAGCGGGTCCCAAGCCCGAACCGAGATCTGGGCCAGGCTCCCGAAGCCATCGGTGAAACACCGAAGGGACAAGAACTCCCCCGCCCCGGCGACCAGTCCGAAGTGATCCGTGTCGGGATCGACCGAGAGCGCGCCCTCGAATCGACCTGCTTCGTAGGAGAAATCCGTGTCTCCCTCCTCTTCGAGCGACAATTGGGTGGCCTCGCCAGGCGTCTCGTTCGGCTCTACTTCGAGGGTGTAGGAGTTATCGGCAAAAA
>CANLGQ010000051.1 GCA_947490265.1 Pseudomonadota bacterium
ATGCCTGTCTCTTATCGGCGTTCGTTCGCATTTCCAAGCGATCATCCAACGTGGTGAACGGCGTACCGCCGTCCGACAGCCAGTTGAAATTCCCCTGCAAGCCCAGCACATCGGCCGCGACCAAGACCCCGGGGCCCGCCGCCAGGGCATGGCCCACGGCGGCCCCGTGGCTCCCTCCGGCGACCGATCCAGAAAACCCAATAGGATCGCCGGTGATTAGGTCGACCACGCCGCCCACGCCGCCCGGGCCCGAGGCCGCCGGTGGGTTGCTCCGCCACACCCTGACCTCCTGGAACGCCCACAGCGGGAGTTCTGCGAGATTGGTCACACTGACTCCGTCCGGATCGAGGGGGATTCCGTCGATCTGGACCTCCACCTGTCTGCTGGTGGAGCCGCGGAGGGACACCTCGGTGTAGGCGCCGAGCCCCCCGAGCCGCCGGACCACTGCCCCTGGGACCGCCGAGAGGGCGTCGCCCACATCGGCCCCGGGGGGCAAGCGCTCGTCGACGGCAACGACCACCGGCGCAGTTCCCGGATCCCCGGCCGTCGCGACCACCTCGACCTCGACCGGCGAGTCGGGCACTTACAACCAACCACGGGAGAAGGCATACAGGGGACGCAGCGAAGGAAGGTAGATCACGTCGGCGAGGTACAGCGCGGTAGCAGCCTCCACCCCGAGGAGCGCCAGAACCGCCACCCCACCCGCGGCCAGGAACCCGCACGCGATCGGGCGAAGGGGGGGAAGCGGAATCCCCCGCGGCGGGGCATCGAGCGACACGCCACGCGCGGCCAAGCTGTCCCCGAGCACCCTGGCACGGCGCACCGCGCGCGCCACCAGGGGTCGGAAAAGATCGAGCTCAGTCCGCCACCTTCGTCCCCGGGGCACTCGGCGATTGCGCGCCGCGCGCACCTCGGCGGCCTCCCGGGCCATCGCCGGCGCAAACCGGATCCCGGCGAGCACCAGAAAACCCGGTCCGCTCGGGAACCCTACGGTCAGCAGCGCCTGGTACAGCCGCGCCGAGTCGAAACGAGCCGCGAGCGCGACGCCAGCCCAAGTGGGGGCAACCCCCCGCAGTCCCTGGATCAGGCCGTGGGCCAGGCCTTCCCGCCAGAGGGCGATCGGCCCCACGGCGATGAGCGGGGTCCGGGGGTGCGCCGAGTAAAACAGTCCCTGGGAGAGCGTGGCCGACCACACAATGGCGACCCCGGCGCCCAGCGCGAACCGCCACCACCGGGGCCTGGCGCGGATCATGGCCAGAGCCGAGAGGACGGAAAGGAGGCCGAGGCCGAGCGGGTGGTCGAGCACGAGCGACAGGACGCCGATCCCGGCCACCGCCGCGACGCCCACCCGCGGATCGAGGCTCTCGATCGGACGCTCGCGCGTCGGCAGCCCCCGGGTCTCCACCTGAACGATCCGATGACAGGACGCCTGGGCGAGCGCGAGGTCGTGCGTCGCCAGCACGACCGCGGTTCCCGGAGGGATTTCGTCCAGGATCGCCTGGATCGACGCTGGATCCTGTCCGGCCGTCGGCTCGTCGAGGAGGAGCACGGTCGGCTGGGCTGCGAGCGCCGCGCCGATCGCGACCCGCAGGCGTTGACCCCGCGAGAGCCCGTGCGGTGGGGCGGAGAGGTGCTCCGCCAGCCCGAAACGGGCAGGCAGACCGGCGACCGGCGGCCCGGCGACCGCGAGCTCGCGCGCGACCGTCGTGCAAAACAGCGACAGGTCGGGGTCCTGCGGGATCCGCAACGACCCGGGAATCGCTTGCTCGAGGGCGGACAACAACGCGGTTTTGCCGGCGCCGTTCTCCCCCACCACCGCCACCCGCTCCCCGGCGCGCAGATCGAAGGAAAAGCCCCGCAGCACCTCCCGATCCCCGAACGACCAGGCGAGGTCGCGGAGGGCGACAAGGGGGTCCCCGGCCGCCGGGAGCGGACGCGCGACCTGCGGTTTCGGCGGCCGCGGCGATCCATCGTAGATCACGCGACCGTCCAACAACGCGACCTCGCGAGTCGCCCAGCGCCAAGCCTCGGTCAACCGGTGCTCAGCGAGGATGACCGTGCCGCTCAGATCCGCGAGGAGACGCGTGGCGGCCGGCGGATCGAGCCAGGCCAACGGCTCGTCGAGCAACAGGATCTCGGCCCCGCCGGCGACGGCGGCCGCTACCACGACGCGCTGAATACTTCCACCCGACAAACTGGCGATCTCGGCGTCAGCTCGGATCCCGACCCGCTGGCACCCCGCGACCCCCGCCGCGAGATCCCCCGTGGAGAATCCAACCTCCTCCGCCGCAGTGCCGGCGATCACCTGATCGAGGGGATCCTGGGAGACGTACCCCCGGCTCGCCGATCCAGACACCTCACCGTCCACGGGCTGAAAGCCGGCAAATGCGCGCAGTAAAGTGGACTTGCCGCACCCCGACGGCCCGGTGATCAGGAGCCGTTCCCCGGCTCGCACGCTCAGATCGAGCGGTCCGACGACGAAACCATCCGGCAGGCGGATTGCACCGCGGAGTCGGATCACGGCGCGACCCGCCGCAGCGACGCCACGAACGGGACGGCGACCGCGCACCCGAGCGCAGCATAGAGGGCGCCCGGTAAAATAAGGATAGCGGCCACGTATCCCGCACTGTAGTAAAGGCGCCAGCCGACAGCCCCAAACACAAGCGAGGTGGCCGTCAGCGCGACGTTTGCGGAAACGAGCGCCGCGCCGAAGCGCCACCAAGCGAGCGGACGATCCATCCAGCCAGCCCGGTTCGCGCCCCCCATCCATACCGCCCCCTCGAGCCAGGCTACGGTAGACCCGATCGCGAGAAAGTCCAGTGGATGCACGCTTCCGAGCAGCACGGCGCGAACGGTGGTGCCCACGACCGCCGCCAGCGCCGCTGCGCCGGGCCGCGGAACCAGCGCGAGCATCGTCGCCAGCAAACAGGCTCGCAACAGATCGTCGACCAACCCCGTCGCAAAGGGGGCAAACGGGCCGAGAACGGCTCCAACGCCCGCCCCAGCGAGTTGCACCACGGCACCCGCGAGGTGCCCGAGCGAACCGAGCAGGCCGATCACCAAGGCGTCGGCCGGGGACAGACCCCGGAGCCAACGCCGAAGCCCGACGAGCAGCAGGGTCCAGCCAGCGAGGACGCCGCTGCCAGCCAGGGCGATCCCGGCCGCCAGTACCGGCCCGCTCCGCCGAACGACCATCGGGCTCCGTGCGACCCGGAGGGGGGCCCCGCCGTGCAGGGAGGAGACCGTGATCTCTCGGAAATAGACCCCCGGTTCCACGCTGTTCCGGTCGACGAAAACCGGCAGCGTCACCGATCCAGGCGCCCGAGCCGGAAGCCGCAGCACCGTGGAGACGGAGGCCTGAGGTCGGTCGCGCACGCGAGGCACGAACGCCGCAGGCACCCGACCCACCGCGTCGACCACCCGCATCTCCACCGCCACGTCCCTCGGTTCGTCGGCCCGGGAGGTCACCTCGACCCGCGTCCACGCCCAGGGGGCTTGTTCCGGCAGCGCGCGCCACGTCCAGACCGCCCAGATGCCCGGCAGCTCGATCCGATCCGGGGTCCGCGCCGCCTCCGGGACGCCGAAGGCATCCGCAGGAAACCAAGAGGCCAGCGCCGCCACATCCGCAGCGGTCGCTGCGCGCGGTGGGGCGACCGACACCGGCTGACCCACCCGGAGGTCGACCGCCGCGCTGGTCCCGCCGGCCGATGCGATCGCCCGCAGCGGTGCGCCCACAGAGAGCGCAGCGGGGATCCACACCTGGAGCGCACCGCCGGGCACGTCGCGCCGCACGATCGGCCCCGCGCCATCCCGCACCTCGACGCGGTCGATCGCCCGGGTCGCGCGGATCGACACCCCGGTCGGCTCCGCATCGGCTTCGATCGCCAGCGGTTCCGCGGCGCACCCCACCAGACCGGCGATCACCGCATCACGGTGACGCGCCACTCGCCAGCGACCCCACCCGCCGCCCGAAACGGGACCTCGGCGAGGGCGATTCGCCCGTCGGAGCTCATGGCGGGCCGGAAGAAAACCGGGCTCGGCGTCGGGCAGATCGCGGCCAGGGTGCCCGTCTCGGGGTGGAGCACCAGCGCGCCGAACAGGTCGCGCCGATCATCCGCCTCGCGGCCGCCTGCGCCGACCACGACCCAGCGGTCGCTGGTGACCAGGCCTTGGAGATTGTGCGGAAAGGAAGCGCGCCAACGCTCCTCGCCGTCGGCCGCCAGGGCGACCACCGCGTTCTCCGCCGGATGGAGCCTTGGCGGCCGAAGTTCCGGGGAGGCCGCGCCATAGGGGATCACGGTCCGTGTTGTCACGGCGACGGCCCCGCTCCCGGACGTGGCGACCCAGCCGACCGTCGCGGCCAGGGGCAGCGACATCCCCGGTTCGGGCACGCCGATCGGCAAAGTGTGCTGCACCTCCCCGGTCGATCGGTCCGCGGCGACCACCCGGCCGTCGCCCAGCCCAAGCCACACCGTAGACTCGGAGACCGCGACCCCGTCTCCGACAAACACACTGGTAAACCAAGGAAGCAAGGGACTCAACGAGACGGTGGCCCGCGGCGCGAGCGCCCGGTCGAGCAGCGCGACGCCATCCACCGGGATCGCTTCCGGCGCCGGCCCCGCCGCCGAGCGGCGGACCGGCACCGCAAGGACGTCGGCAGCGAGCGCCAGCCCGCTGAATACGGCATCGGCAGGCCCCTCCGGGGGCCAGGCGCCCGTCACCCCGACCCCCTCACCCAGCGCGAGGCGCCACACCCGCGACCGGTTGTGGCGGATCCCCGCAGCGTCCGTCCACCCGTGGGCGCCCACCACAAACGCGCCCTCAGCGTCCGCCACCAGGCCATAGACGCCGGGCAGGGCGTAGCGGGCATACAGGTCGCCGCTTTCGGGAGGCTCGCCGCCGCCGAGCTCGTCCGCGAGCCGGAATCGACCCAGTTCGGCCAGATCAGCACTCCGAAGTGCGTAGACGAAACCGTCGGGAGACTGCTCGCCGATCCACAGCACGCTGCCGTCGGGCGACCAAGCGACGCGCTTGATCAGGGCCTCGCTCCACTGCGCGCGCCCCCGAAGGGCGCCCGTCCAAGCATCGACCACGAGCAGCAAGCCGTCGAAGGTCCCGATCGCGAGCCACCGTTCGTCGGGCGAGAACACGATCGCCGTGTCAGGCGCCTCCCCGCCGGCTCGGACGTGGGACGACGCATCCCCGAGCCCCACCGAGAACAGGGGAACGCACTCGGCGACCCGCGGGGCGACCATCCCATCGACGACGTCGCCGGGCGCCCACTGCCGCGCGGTGAACTGGCCGCCCCGGACGATCCCGTCGCGGACGAAGTGCACGGGCGAGGGTTCGCTCGCGGCGCAGGCGAGGAGCTGGAGCCACATCGATCAGCCCGGCCCGACCCAGCCCGACACCTCAGCGGCCAGGGTGCCCTGGCCGAGGCGTTCGAGCTGATCCACCGCGAGCTTCGCGGCGACCCGGGCGACACTTCCCCAACCGCGCTCCCGCGTCATCCGCGCGATCGCCAGCAGGTCCGCGGCGGCATCATCGTCCACGGTGTCGGCGAGCCCGAGCTCGGACGCCGACCAGAGCCACTGGAAAGCCAACTTTTCGTCGCTTCCGCTCGCAACCAGCCGCGCAACGATCAATCGATAGCCGGCCCACAACCAGTGACTCGGCACCCGGGAGAGCAGTGCGTGCGCTCGGTTCGCGGCCGCATGCGCGGCGGCGGCGTCGTCGGATGCAGTGGCCAGTCGCGCCTCCCCCAGGCAGGCCGACACGGCGAGGTCGACCAGCCCGAGCCGCTCGGCTTGCCGACTCACGATCTCATAGCCCCGACGCGCCTTGTCCTCGTCCCCACGCCGCCTCGACAGGTCGGCCTGGAGGAGCCGCGCGTGCAAGGTGAGCGCGGTAGATCCGAGGGACTCAGCCCCGTCGGCCGCGAGCGAGAGATCCGCCTCGGCGGCAGCGGCGTCGCCGCGGAGCCGGTGCACCTCCGCCCGAGCGAGCAGCGCCCTGAGGCGGCCGATCGGGTCGTCGACCTCTTGAGAAGCCTGCAGCGACTCGGTGATCAGTCCCAACGCTTCATCGAACTCCCCGCGTCGGCGCGCGACGATGGCCTGACCGAGTGCGGCCTCGGCGACCCCGCGCGCGTCCCCCTCCCGGGCGAACCGGTTGCCGGCGCGCGCGAACAACAGCTCGGCACCATCGAAATTCCGCCGCTCCTGCTCGACCCAGCCCTGCGCCAACCCCGCCCGCGCTTCGAGGAGTGGCGCATGGATCGCGCGCGCCTTGACGAGCGCCTCGCCGGTCCACCGAAGCGCTTCCCCCAGTTCGCCGCGCTGGAGCGCCGCCCGCCCGAGGCCCAGGGTCGCCCGAACTCCGGCTTCGGCGTCACTACCTTCCAAGCCGATCTTGGCGATCGCGTACCGCTGACTTGCTTCGGCCGCCCGCCCGGCGGCGTCGAGCGCCTGACCGTGGGCGAGGGCCGCCCGGGCCGCCCCGACCCGGTCGCCGAGGCGGTGGCACACCTCTGCCGCAAGCTGGGCAGCGGCCTCGAGCTCCTGGGCTCGTCCAGCATGGGCGGCTTGCGCGGCGGCGAGAAACAGGGCCTCTCGAGCCCGTTCCCAGGCTCCTCCGGCTGCTGCGTGACGTCCGATCGCGAGGTCGGCCCGCACCCCCGTTCGGCTCCCAACCGCCGCCCAGGCCTCCACCAGCCGAAGGTGAAGACGCGCGATATCCTCGCGCGATTCCGCCTGGGCCCGGAGCGCCTGGTGAAGCAGGGCGCCGTCGAATTGGAGCCCCGTGCCGTCGGGGACCCACAGCCCGCAGCCGCGTGCAAATGCCGAAATACTCGGTGAGAGAAGCTCGTCGACGAGCTCCGCAGGCAGGGAGCGTCCGGCAAGGGCCGCGAGGTGCGCCGCATCGCGAAGCGCTTCTGGCTCTCCAGACGCCACCGCGAGGCTCTCGAGCCGGGCGAGGAGAAGCGTCGCGGCGTCGGCGGGGAGCACCGCGTCCGCTTCGACCCCCGGAGCAAGGTCGAACACGAGCCCGCCAGAATCGACGAGCCATCCGCGGGAAGACCACTCCACCAGGACCTGCCGCGCGAACAAGGGGTTGCCCTCGCACCGCGTCGCGACGCGATCCGCCAGCTCGGGGGTGAGAGCCAGCGCCTCCGCGAGTAAGCGCCGGGTGCCGGCCAGGTCGAGGCGAGGCACATCGATCCGGCTGGCTCCGAGCCCCGTGAGCGCGTCGACCCGCGCGGCGAGCCTCTTGTCCGCGGCAAGCGCCTCTTCCCGCACGAGCGCGACCACCAGGAGCGGACGCTCGGCCTCCCCATCGGTCGATTGGAGGACGGCCTCGGCGATGGCCAGCCCGTCGCCCTCCTCGACCGCCCATTGCGCGTCATCGATCACCAGGCAGGAGACACATCGCCAGAGGCGAGCATCGAGGTGGCGATAGACCTCCCGGAGGCCGTAACCGGCCGGCACCTCGACCCGGTCTTCGCCAAGCCCCGCCCACCGCACCAGCGCGGTGGCCTCCCCTTCGACCGCGAGGTCGCGCGCGCCACGTTCCCGCGCGAGTCGCCGGGCCAAACGCCCCCGCAACGAATCGGCGCTCTCGTTCCAAGGCCGGATGAGTCCCCGGGCCGCGCCCGCGTAGCCGTCATCGGGTCCGGCCGGTTGCTCGTACCGAAGGTGGACACTTTCTCCCCAACCGCCCTCTTCCAGCGTTCTGACGAACGTTTCGACGATGTGTGTCTTGCCCGATCCCGCCTCCCCGACCACGATCACCGCGCGCGGCCGCTTCGTGGTCGCGGTCTTGGTCGCTTCCTCCCAGAGCTGCTGAATCCAGGGTTCCCGAGCCACCAAAGGCAACTCGCGCAGCGCAAACAGCGGGAGCGAGGCGCGGGCACGGCCTCCGAGCCCGACCGGCGCCGGCCACGCCTCGGGGAGAGGATCAGGCGGCGGCCGATTCCAGGACGGGACGGCGAATCGGGCCAGCGCGTCCGGGTCGAATCCGTAGACCGTTCCCTGGACCTCGGCTCCCGGTGCGGGGGCGCTCGGCGGCGGTGCGCGCATCCGCACAGGAGGGCCGAGCCGCCCGAGCTCCGCCCGGAAGTCTGCGGCAAGGTCGAACCGCGACAGCGGCTCGGCCGCCAGCGCGAGCCCGAGCAGGTGACCCAGGCGCGTCGGCACGGCCATCCGCGGTACGAAGGGCGGCAAATCGGGCAGGTCCACCCACTCGTCGGGAAACGGACGCGAACCCGTCGTGACCTCCCACAACATCACCGCAAGCGAGAAAATATCGGTCCACGACCCGTACTCACGGGGTGCCCCCCGCCGCTGCTCAGGCGACATATACCCGGGAGTGCCCTCGGTCCTCCCCTTGCGGCGAGCGAGGTCGTCGGCCGCATTCGCGAGGCCCAGATCAGCGAGCCAGACATGGACTTCGGCGTCTGGATCCCGCCAAAGAAGGACATTCTCCGGCTTGAGATCGCGATGCAGGACCCCGCGGGCATGCAGGTGGGCCAGCGCGTCCAGCAGCTCCCGCATCAACCGCAGCAGGACCGGCCACTCGGGAGGAAGCCCACGATATAGCGCGAAACTTCCTGCGTCGGCGAAGGCGAGGCCGAGGTAGGGCGTGCCGTCCGCCAGGAGCCCGTGGTCGTGGATCGGCACCACGTTCGGATGGCAGAAGCGCGCGGAGATCCGCACCTCGAGTTCGAAGAGCCGACGGAAGCGTTCGTCAGACGCCAGATCCGGCCGCACCAGCTTGATGGCGACCGGGACGCCGAGCACCACGTCGCGGACCCGGAGGACCCGGCCCATCCCGCCCTCCCCCAACCAGGGGAAGTCGTCCGCCACATAGCGGACGGGCAACGCGGCCAGGATCGCTGCGTCGTCCGCCTCCGGCATCCCCCCACACTCCCGCAGGGCGCAGGTTAACCGGACCGGATGTCGCATGCAGGCCTCTGGCAGCAGCTCGTCGACCGCTGGGAGCGCGGAGCGGTCCCGCGGATTTCGGCAAACGGCCAGTGGATCGAAGGCGCCGCCCTCGCGGAGCGGGTCGAGCGGGGCGCGGGATGGTTGGTGGACCGCGGGGTGGGCCCTGGCGACCGAGTGGTCCTCCAGTTGCCCCGTTCCCCGCTGTTCCTCGAGATTTTCCTCGCCGCGCTCTCGATCGGCGCGGTCCCCGTGCCGGTGAATGCGAGGGCATCCGCCCACGAACTGGCCTTCATCTCCGCCGACTGCTCCCCTGTATTGACTGTGCTTCCGGCGCAGGTGGTAGTGCTCGACACCCTCCTGGCGACCGCGATCGCGCCTCGCGTCCGTTCCCCCAGCGAAGACGATCCGGCCTGTATTCTCTATACGTCCGGCACCACCGGGCGGCCGAAGGGCGCCGTGCTCCGGCACCGCAACCTCGTGGCGGGAATCCGCGCGCTGCACGACGCGTGGGGTTGGTCGGCGGCCGATGTCTTGGTCCACGCGCTGCCGCTCGACCACGTGCACGGCTTGTTCGTCGCCCAGCTCGGTGCCCTGTGGGCGGGCGCGACCACCCTCTTCCTGCCCCGCTTCGACCCCGACGCGGTCTGGGACGCGATGGAGTCCGGGGGCACGATCTTCATGGGCGTACCCACCTTTTACCACCGCTTGCTCGCCTCGGGGCGCACGCCGGACACCCGGAGCGCGCGACTGTTCACCTCGGGCTCCGCACCCCTCCCGGCCAGCGTCCTGATGGCCTTCGAGCGCCGCTTTGGCCACCGCATCCTCGAACGCTACGGGATGACCGAGGTGGGGATCACCCTATCGAACCCGCTCCGCGGAGAGCGACGCCCCGGGTCGATCGGCCTGCCCCTCCCTGGCGTCGGGGCGCGCATCACCGGCCCCGAGGGCGCCACCCTGCCCGACGGAGCCGTGGGAGAGCTCCGGATCCGGGGCGACACCGTCTTCGCCGGCTACTTCGGCCGCCCCGAGGCCACCGCCGCCGCCTTGCGAGACGGCGAGATGTGCACGGGTGATCTCGGCTTTCGTGACCGCGACGGATACTTCGTCCTCTGTGGTCGAGCGTCCGAGGTCATCCTCGTGGGAGGCCTGAACGTGTACCCGCAGGAGATCGAGACGGTGATCCTACAGGATCCGGCGGTGCTCGAAGCCGCGGCGGTCGGGATCCCGCACCCCGACCTCGGCGAGGTGCCGGCTGCGGCAGTCGTCCCCCGCGCCGGCGCCACGCCGCCCACCGAAGCGGCGCTCCAGGCGCTCGTTCGCGAGCAGCTTTCGGCGTTCAAGGTGCCCAGGCGGATCCGCCTCGTGGAGGCCCTGCCCCGCAACGCGATGGGCAAGGTCGTCCGCAACGAGGTGAGGCGACTTCTCGCGCCGATTCAGGTGCGACCCGCCCGATCCGACGAAGCGCCGGCGATCGCCGACCGCAATGTGAGCATGGCCCGCGAGACAGAGGGGCTGGCGCTGGACCCGATCACCGCCTTGCGGGGAGCCAGCGCGGTTTTCGAGCGCGACGTCGGAGCCCACTACTGGATCGCCGAGGCGGAGGGACGCGTAGCCGGCCAGCTCATGATCACGGTCGAATGGAGCGACTGGCGCAACGCCCCGGTCTGGTGGATTCAATCGGTCTACGTCGAGCCGGATCAGCGCGGGGCCGGGGTGTTTCGGGCGCTGTACGACGAGGTCCTGCGGCGCGCGGAGCAGTCCGGCGCCGCGGGAGTGCGCCTTTACGTCGATCGCTCTAATTTGGCTGCAATTCGCATTTATTCCAAGCTCGGCATGGACGGCGACCACTACCAGGTGTTTGAGCTCTTCCCGCCGCGCTGACGCCTCGCGAGGTATGCTGCAGGCCGACGAGGAGCGGAGATGCGACTTCCCTTCGCAGACGAGATCCGCGTTGCCCGCCGTGCCGCCGAGGAAGCGAGCCGCGCCGCGACCGACCTCGTGCGCATCGGCTCGGCGCAGATGTCGGTCGGCGTCTTCCAGGGGCAGCTGCGCTTCCGCCCCGACCTGGAGTTGGACCCGCTCCCCGGAGAACCCCTCGTACAGGCACTCGCCGAGAGCTGGCCCGTGCTCGCCGATCTCGGCTCGAGTACCCCGCGCTCCGCCGAGTCCACCCCCCTGCGCCTTCAGGTCCGCGGGCAACAGCTCGAGAGCGCCCGCCAGGCGCTCCGTCAGCTCGCCTCGGAGGCCCATCAGCTGGCTTCCGAGCTGCACGAGCTGGAGCATCGCCAGCGCCACGCGCTCGAGGAACCGCGATGGGCGGCCGCCGCCGCGGAACTCGGGCGCCTCATCGCCGATCGCGACGAGGTGATGCGCGACCTCCGCCCCACCGAGCAGCGCGCGGCGATGCTCCGGCCCATGGCCGCGGTGGTGGATCCTTTCCTCTTCCGGCTCCGCGAGGAGCTGGCGGCCCGCGATCAGCCTGATCCCCGAGGTTTCGTCGCCTGGCGCGCCGTCACGCTCGCGCGGTCCATCCTCGAAGCGCTGGCCGCCGTTCTGACGCCGATCCACATGGAGATCCCCGTGCCACCGCCGCCTCCCCGGCCAGGCGAACCCGACCCGGATCCCGAAGTTCGTGCCACGCTCTGGTGGGATGTCGAGGGAATCTGCGACCGACTCGGTGAACTCTCCGAGACCATCGCGAGCGAGGCCACGCGCCTCGAAGAACAGCGCCAACAGCTGGCCCAACGCCTCGATGAGCTGACCCGCGGGATCCTGGAGCGCACCGGATGAGCACCTGGGAGGCGTCGATCGCGATCGGGCTCGACGACATGCTCGCCAAGACTGCGGCGGGAACCGCGCCGATCGCCGCGTTCGATTTTGACGAGACCTGCATTCACGGCGACATTTCGGAGACTTGGCTCACCTACCTCGACGAACTGGAGCCCGGCCGCATGGCCGAGTACCGGGCCGGCTGCAAGGCCGATCGGGCCGCGGCCTATCAGAAGCTGGCCATCGAGCTCGTCCGAGGGCTCACCCGCACCGAGGTCGCCACGCTGGTGGAGGCCGCGTTCCGCCGAGGGATCGCGGAGGGCCGCATCGCGCTTCGACCGAGCATCCACCAGCTCGTCGCGTCGATGAAGCACCATGGTTGGGAGGTCTGGGTGGTGACCGCATCTCCGACGCCGGTCGTGCAAACGGTGGCTGTGAACTATGGAATCGACCCGGAGCGGGTGATCGGAATGACCAGCCCGCTCGGGGCCGACCATCGGTATCTGCCGGAGCTGTTGCAGCCGACGACCTTCCGGGAGGGAAAGCTCGACGCCCTCCTCGCCCGAACCGGCCGCGCGCCGACGTTCGCAGCAGGCGACACCGACGGCGACCTCTGGCTCCTGAACGCGGCTCAGTACGCCCTCCTGATCGACCACGGCGAGCGAACCGATCCCGCGCTCCGGGAGCGCGCGCGCCAAGCCGGATGGTGGATTCAGCGCGGATGGGGATGACCCGGCAGCCGACCATCGGGGTGCTCCTTGTCAATTTCGGAGGCCCGCAGAGCCCTTCGGAGCTCGAGCCGTTCCTGCGCGAGCTCCTGTCCGACGTTCTCCCGGGCCCGCCGTTCCTCAGGCGCTGGATCGCCCCGACCCTCGCTCGGCTCCGTGCGGCGAAGATGCAAGGACCCTACGAGGCGATCGGCTGGTCGCAGGTCGTGTCCACCCACCATCGCCAGGTCGCCCTGCTGCGGGAAGCGCTCGGCCCCGAGGCACCGAGGATCGCTTCGGGGATGATGTTTACCGCCCCCACCATGCAGGATGCAGTCCGCGATCTCGGCGATGTGGAGCGGATCGTGGCGGTGCCGATGTTTCCCCAGTACAGCCTCGCCACAACGCAGACGGCCTTCAACCTGGCGTGGGAGGCCATGGGGGCTCAAGGGCTCCAGGACAGGCCGATCACCTGGATTTCTTCGTGGTTTGACCACCCTGACTACATCGAGGCACTCGCGACCACGATCCGGACGGGAGTCGCCGCCACACCCGGCGACGGACCGCTCCATCTCGTGTTCACCCCCCACGGACTCCCCCGATCCTTCGTGACCCGCGGCGACCCCTACCCGGAGCAGATCCGGCAGTCGGTGCGCCGCGTGATCGCGCGACTCGGGTGGACCGGACCCTGGTGGCTCGGCTGGCAGAGCCGGGTGGGGCCGTCGCGCTGGCTCGAGCCTTCCACCCCCGATGTCTTGAGCCGACTGGGGACCGAAGGGGTGCGACGTGTCTGCCTGGTGCCGATCAGCTTCTTGAGCGAGCACATCGAGACCCTGTTCGAGGTAGACGTTGAGTACCGAGCCATCGCGCACGCCGCCGGGATCTCCCACTTCGGGCGCGCGCCGACCATTGGTGAAGAACCACATTTGATCCGCGCACTTGCCGACCTGGTCACCCGCGCCGTCCAACCTGGCGCTCCGAGCGCCGGGTGCGTCCGTTGCCTGCTCCCCCAGCCCGACGCGTTCCGCCGCCTCCCGGCATGCCCCACGTGTGGGTTCCCCAACCCCGCATGGCTCCGCGAAGGGCGTGCCGAATGACTTGGCGACTCGCCGGACGTGCCGACCTGCCCGACGTGCGCGCCGCGCTGGCGGACGTGCCGTGCATTGCGCTCGACACCGAGTTCCACACCGAGCGGCGGTACCTGCCGCAGCTCTACCTCGTGCAAATCAAGCTACCCGACGGGACAACCTGGATCCTCGATCCGCTCGACGAGCACACGCTCGAGGTCATCGCTGACGGCCTGGCCCGACCCGACTGGGTGGTGCATGGCGGGCAGCAAGATCTCCGCGTCCTCGTGCCGATTGCCGGTCGGCCCCGGCGCGTCTTCGACACCCAGGTCGGAGCCGGCTTGGTTGGCCCGCGCTATCCAGCGTCCTACGCGGATCTCGGAATGACCTGGCTCGGCATCGAGATCGACAAGGGCGAGACCCTCTCGGACTGGAGCCGCCGCCCGCTTCACCCGGAGCAGCTCACCTACGCAGCGGCCGATGTGGCCGATTTGCAGCGGCTGTGGAGCCTGCTGGCCGCGCGGGCGGATTCGCTCGGCCGCACGCAGGGCCTCGAGGCAGCCTGTAACGAGATGGTCGAGGTGGCCCTGGCGCCAACCTCCCCCGACTGGCGACGTGGCTCCGCCCAATCGTCGCTCGAACCCCGCAATGCCGCGGCCCTCCAGGCGTTGTTCGCCTGGCGCGAGCGCACAGCGGCCCTCCTCGACCAGCCCGCGCGCCAGATCGTGCCCGACGCGATCCTCGGGGAGCTCGCGCGGCGCCTCCCGAAGACTCGCTCGGTACTGGTTGCGAACCGCCGCCTCTCGAAGTCCCTCGTGCGCGACTTCGGCGACGAAATCCTCGTAGCCATTCACACCGCCGCGGGACTGCCGATCGAGGAACTCCCCGTCACCATCCGCGCGGGCAGTTTGGAAGCCCGCCGATCCGCCACTCTGCTGGCCGTAGCGGAGATCCTGGGCGCACAGGCCAGTTGGGCTCCTGGGCTCGTGCTCCCGCGGGCGCGCCTCGACGAACTTGCGATCGCGCCGCCCGGCGATCGGAGCGCGGTGCGCGCGGCGCTCGGTGCGTGGCGCGACGAATTGGTCGGCGACGCTTTAACGGCATTCCTTGTGGACTCCACACGCCTGAGCTGGAATGACGGCGCGCCCAGTTTGGTTTGAGCGAAGTACCTCGGTTGTGCGCTCCGGAAAAAACTTTCCCAAAAAAGTTTCAGGCGTCTTAGCCCCTTCCGTCCCACACAATGACCTCAATGTCGCACCTGAGCCCCGCGCAGGTTCTTGCACCCAGGCCCCGCGCGAGAAACAATATAGTTGCAGGGCGCGTGGGGTGCCCAGCAGCCAACCTGGAGCCTCCCATGATCAAGTTCATCCGCGACGAGCAAGGCGCAACCGCCATCGAATACGGCCTCATCGCGGCCCTCGTGGCCGTGGCGATCATCGCCGCCCTCGTCTTCTTGGGCGGATCGCTGAACAACATCTTCAATACCGTCGGCAGCAAGCTGAACGCCGCTGGCACGAAGAACTGATCCAGCGTTTCCGTCGGACGGGCCAGGGATTTTCCCTGGCCCGTGTCATTTTTGGGCCCAGGTTCACGCCAAGAGTGTCGCGGACAGCCTGAGCGCGCTACACTCCAGGCCGGAGGGAGTCTGCGATGGCGCATCGCAACACGGGAGGCCGACCGCGAGCAGTGCTGTTCCTCATCGCCTCGCTGGGAGTAGCCGGCGTGGCGGTTGCGGGAATGTGGCAGGTGGTCAAGTCCTACCGCGAGAAGCTCGTCGATGTCACCAAGCCGGTAAAGACGGTGCAAGTCATGGTGGCAGCACGCGACCTTTACCCTGGTCAAACCATCGTAGGCGAGGACCTGAAGCCGTTCACCGTTCCTCCAGACTATGTCCCAGACGCGGTGTTGAAGCAGGTAGAACACTCCGTGGGCCGCGTGCCACGCGAGCGGATTCTGACCAACGAGTTCATCCGCGAGGAACGGCTCGCCGACCCCGCCGCTGGGGTCGGACTCAACGCGATCATTCCTCGAGGCATGCGAGCGTTATCGATCAACATTTCCGCCGGTTCGGCCGTCTCCGGATTCCTGAATCCCGGCAATTACGTCGATGTGATCGTCACATTCCGGCAAGACGCGGACAAGCCCGCCGTCACGCGCACAATGATGCAAGCGATGACGGTGCTCGCTGTCAACGCGCGCCTGGGCGACACCCAGGCCAGCCAGAACGAGGAATCCAACGCCGCCCCGAGTGTGACCCTGGCCGTCACCCCCGAAGCCGCTGAAAAGCTCACCCATGCCCACGACCAAGCCACCCTGACCTTGACGCTTCGAAACGACATCGACGTCACCAACGTCGTGACGAATGGAGCGGTGGTTGGCGACCTCCTGTCGACCCAGACCAAGATGTTGGGCGGCGAGTCGAACGACAAGCGGCTGTTGATCACCGACTGGAAAGTCCGGAGCGCGAGCTCGGGAAATGACGGCTCCCTGATCATCATCAAGGGCGCAACACAGCAAGTCGAGAAGATCGCTCCCCAGTAAGTTCGCCCTATCACTGAGAGTACGGCGTCCGCCCGCGCCCACCACCCCTCGATCGAGGAAGCTTCAGGAATGGTCCTCTCCATCTTCGCCGCAGCAGCCTCGTTGCTCACTCCCTGCGCCCACGCACAAGAAGCACCGACTTGGCTCGATATCGAGCTTGGCAAGAGCACCGTGCTCGAGACGCCCCGCAACCCCAGCGCCGTGGCGATCACCGACTCGGCGATTGCCAACGTGGTCTCGCTCGGGGTGGCCAGCAAGCTTCAGGTGCAGGGTGTCGCGATCGGAACGACGGACCTCATCGTGCAGTATGGTCCCGGCGTCTCACCGGACATCTACGAGATCACGGTCAGTCGCGACCTCTCTGACCTCGTTCGGCGCATCGACTCGATCGTCGAAGGGGAGCCGCCCCGCGTCTATCCGCTCGGCGAGCGCATCGTGATCGAGGGTGACGTCGATGATCTCGACACGCTCGAGCAGGTGGCCCTGGTGTCTCGGGTTTACGACGAAGAGTTCGTCAACCTCATGCGGGTGCGCGGCGACCATCAGGTCCAACTCGAACTCGTTTTCGCCGAGCTCTCCCGAACCGCTGCGCGCGAACTGGGGCTCAACTTCCTCTATGGCGACACGCGAATCAACACCCAGATGACAGGCCCGACTCCAAATTTCGGCGTGGCGGCGCAACTACCGTCGCTGGCCGAGACCTACAGCACCGGCTTGGTTCCGGGAGCCAGCGCGGGTGGCTACACCCTCTCGGGGGTCCTGACCGGTTCGCTGCCGATCGCCGCGGTGATCTCGCTGATCGACGACTACAAGATGGGAAAGCTGCTCGCCCAGACCACGCTCACGAGTCTCTCGGGCCAGCAGGGGGAGTTTCTGGCCGGTGGCGAGATCCCGATCCCGACCCCGTCTGGCGAGGGCGGCTCCGTCAGCATCGAGTACAAGGAGTACGGGGTCCATCTGACCTTCGTACCTACGGTTCTCGCGAACGACGTGGTCGATGTTCGGATGCAGATGGAGGTATCGGAACCCGACTACGGCACTGCGGCGAGGATCGCGTCCCTCGAGGTTCCCGGCTTCATCAGCCGAAAAGGTAATACGCACCTACGCATCCAGAGTGGTATGACCTTCGCGGTGGCCGGACTCTTGAACGAGCGCACGCGCTTTATCCGCGCCAGTGTGCCCGTGCTAGGTCGGATCCCGCTGATCGGCATGCTGTTTAGAACCGTCGACCACACCCGAGAGGAGACCGAGGTGGTCATCTACGTGACCCCGCGACTCGTCCGACCGCTCGCACCTGGCGAAGTCCCTGCTGCCCCCGGCACGACCGAGAACCACAACCCGAGCGACTTCGAGTTCTTCGTCCTCGGCATGGATCACCGGCCAGGCTCCCGAACGATGCCGCCCACCGGGGCCGTCGGACTACAGCGGTAGGAGTACCTTCGTGAGGAATATCGGAGCACATGGCAGCGCGACGTCGGTGGCGCTGGTCGGCTTGGACAACGAGGCGGCGGGACAAGCCCGGGAGCTGTTGTCGGCGGAGGCGGCGATCCCACCCGGTGCGATCGGATTCGCCGACGCACTCGTAGCTTTAAAGCGCCAGAAACCCGATCTGGCGATCGTGAACTTCACCGGCACCGACGCGTTGGCGCTCGCCCAGGCGATCAAGCGCGACCTGCCGGACATGGTTCTCGTGGCGCTGGCGAAAAAGTCGGATGCCGGCGCAATCCTTCAGGCAATGCGAGGCGGATTCAAGGAGTTCGTCGTCCTACCCGAGGATGCGGCCCGACTCCGGCAGGCCGTGCGCGAAGCGCGCGGTGGCTCGGCCTCTGAGGTCGACGAGGACAAGGGCGTGGTCGTGGCCTTCGCGGGAGCGAAGGGCGGTGTGGGCACGTCGATGATCGCGGCAAACCTCGCCGCGGAGCTGGCCGGCATTCACCGCGTGCTGCTCATCGACATGAACCTGTCCACCGGCGACGTCGGGTCGGTGCTGGACTTGCCGCCCAAGGACACCATCTGTGACTTGCTGGCAAAGCTCGAGCGACTCGATGAGCGGGTGCTCGGCAACTCGGTTTCGGTTCACCGGTCCAAGGTCCACGCGCTCCTGACACCGGACGACCCCACCTCGGTAGAGAACATCACCGCCGATGGGATCCTGCACCTCGTGGCTACCGCGGCCACCGCGTACCAATACGTGTTCATCGACTGCGGCACCTACTTCGACGAGGCGGTTGGGGTGGCCCTCAACGTGGCCGACCACGTCGTGTTGATCACCACGGCCGACGTGATCTCGGTCCGCGACGCTTTTCGCCGTATCAAGGCTTGGCAGCAGCTCGGCCTCGACAAATCGCGCGTGAAAGTGGTGGTCAATCGCTGGTCCAAGACGTCGTTCCTGCAGATCAAGGACATCGAGCAGAACCTGGGCATTCCGGTCGGGGCACTCGTCAGCGACGAGCCGAAGACGGTCGATCAGGCGCTGAACGAGGGCAAGCTGCTGCGCGAGGTGAACAAGAAGAGCATGGTTTCCCGCGACATCGCCACGCTCGTCGGCATGCTGACCGATGAGGCCACGGAAGCCGAGGAAGCCTCTCAAACCACCGTCGTCGCGGATAAGCAAGGATTTTTCGCCAGTCTCTTTAACCGAGGTTAGCAACTCATGTCTGGTGGTCGCCTCATCGATCGGGTTCGCGGCGCCCAAGGCCGACTGCGGACGGCAGCCACGGGCGTAAGCGCTACTGCCCATGGGATCTCCGCAGCGGGCAGTCTCGGGGCCGAGTTCGAGCAGGTCAAGCGAGATCTGCACAACGAACTGATCGAATCGCTCGACTTCGAACAGGTCGGAAACACGCCGCGCGAGGAACTCGCCCAACGCCTCCGCGCCACGCTCACCGAGCGCGTCGAAGCGCGCCAGCTTCCCCTGAACCGGATGGAGCGAGAGCGCCTCGTCGAGGAGATCCTCGACAACATCCTCGGCCTCGGTCCGCTCGAGCCCCTGCTGCGCGATCCGGAAGTGTCCGACATCATGATCAACGGACCGAAGGTGGTCTTCGTCGAGCGAAAGGGTCGCTTGATGAAGACGAATGTCACGTTCAACGACAACAAGCACCTCCTCCAGATCATCGAGCGCATCGTTGCGGCGGTCGGCCGCCGCGTCGACGAGCAGAACCCCATGGTCGACGCCCGAATGCAGGATGGCTCTCGGTTCAACGCGATCATCCCACCGTGTGCGCTCGATGGCCCGTGCGTGTCCATCCGCCGGTTCGGAACGATCCCGATTACGGCCGAGGACCTGGTCGCGCTCGGGTCGTGCCCGCGTCCCATCATGGAGATCATGCGGGGAGCGGTTCGCTCCCGGCTGAACTGCATCATCTCGGGGGGCACGGGGTCGGGCAAGACGACCTTGCTCAACGTGCTCTCGTCGTTCATTCCGGAGGGCGAGCGCATCATCACGATCGAGGACTCCGCCGAGCTGCAGATGCAGCA
>CANLGQ010000052.1 GCA_947490265.1 Pseudomonadota bacterium
CCGATGATGTCGATGTACCGTGCCATTTACCCTCCAAAGGTCGCGCGGCCGTTCGCAATGACTGCTTGGCCCTTGCCATCGAGCGTGCCGAACTCGACGTGCCCGTCGCGGTCCCAGGCCTGGAACGTCAAGGTATCGCCGGGGAACACGGGACGGGCAAAGCGGACGGAGATCCGCTTCAACCGCGTGGGATCGCCGCCGTAGTGGTGGACGAGATCGCGCTGCGCGAACGCCATGGTGCAGAGGCCGTGGAGGATCACCCCGGGCAATCCAGCGGCGCGGGCCATGTCGCCGTCGATGTGGATGGGGTTGTGATCGTCGGAAACGTGCGCGTACCGCGTGGCCTGATCCGGGGTCACGGCCTGGCTCGTCGTCCAGCTCGGAGCGGGCGGCGGCTCGACCGGTCGGCTCTCCTTCTTCTCGGCACCCTCCTTGGCCTTTCCACGGATGAAGTACGTCGTGCTGCCTTCGAGGGCCACGCGACCGTCCACCATCCCGATCAGGCCATAGGTGACGACCTTCCCACTCGATTTCTCCTCGAGGGAGCGGAGCGTGCCCCGGAGCTGGAGCACGTCGCCGTGGCGAAGCGGTCGGTGAAACACCATGTCGTGCTCGCCGTGAACCAGCCGGAGCATGTCGAGCGCCAGCTCCGGGTCGGTCGCCAGCTTCATCATCAGGCCCATGAACGGCCGCACGTGGTACATCGGCGGCGCGATCGGATCCTCCCCGAAGTAGGCCGGATTGGCGTCGTCGGTCGCCCGAGCGTAGGCCTGGAATTCGGCGCGGTCGACCAACCAGAAGCCGCCATCGTAGCGCTTGCCGATCGGGGGACCGGTGGGCGCCGCCACCTCGACCACGGGGGCCTGAGGCACCGGCCCCGCCGGAGGCGAACCCTTGGCAAATGAGGCTGCGATTTTCGAAAAGTCAAAGGCGCTGGCCAGCTTCATCAGGTCGCCCATGTTGTCGGCCGACGCTTTGCCGCCCATGAAGGCCTTCGCCGGGTCGAGCTCGCCTTTAAACATGGCGACCAACGTGTCCTTGTCGGTCTTCACCGTGCACGTCGCCGTTCCGAAGAGACCGGTTTGGACCGTGGCCACCCCGTCCCCGATTATCACCGTCTGGTTGGTCCCGCCGGAGACCACCCATTGGAGGTTCGCCTTCCATCCGGGCGCCGCGTTGGGGCGGAGGCCGGCCGGGAAGTGGCTGAACACCGCGGTCACCACATCGTCGGCAGCCAGAGGCGTCGCGGGTGCGGGAGCCTCCCAGGCCGCGATCTCCCCAAAGCGGTCGTGGATCTCCTCTGGAGTCCACCGCGCGGAACCCTCCTTCTCGACCCCGGCATTGGTCTTCATCTCGTAGAGGTGAACCCGCTGGCCCTGCACCCCGAACACCTGCCCGGTCACCTGACTCGCGAGGGGCGACAGCAGGTAGACGACGATCGGCGAGATCTGGTCCGGCCGCCATTCCTCGGCCACCATTCCGATCTCTTCGGTCATGCGCGTCTTGGCGATGGGGGCTACGCAGTTCACGGTCACGCCCGACTTGCGGAGCTCCAGCGCCAACACGCGAGAGAGACCGTAGATACCCGCCTTGGCAGCAGCATAGTTCGACTGTCCGAAGTTGCCGATCAGGCCCGAGTAGCTGGTGGTGTTGACGATGGCGCCCCCGCGCGCCCGGAGGGAATCGAAGGCCGCGCGGATGGTGTTCCGGGTACCGGTGAGGTGAACCGCAACAACGAGATCCCACTCCTCGGGACTCAGCTTCCCAAAGGTCTTGTCGCGGAGGATGCCGGCGTTGTTCACTAGGCCATCGACACGACCCCACCGCTCGAGCGCGGCGGAAATCATGGCTTCACATCCCGAATAGTCGGTGACGCTGTGAAAGTCGGGGATCGCCTCGCCGCCCAGCTCCGCGATCTCGGCGCACACCGCCTCCGCCATCGAACTGCCGCCGCCGGTGCCATCCCGCGCCCCGCCGAGATCGTTGACTACGACCCTCGCCCCCGCTCGAGCGCACGCAAGGGCGTGCTCGCGCCCGATCCCGCCTCCCGCGCCGGTGATCACGACCACCTTCCCCTCGAGCAGCGCCATCCCCGACTCCTGGCTGGGCGACCCCTATCGCAGCACGTGGCCCCGCGCTGTGCAAGAATGCCGCCATGCACCTCCTCCCACTCCTGACTGCCCTCGCCGGATGTGGGGGCTCTCCCCCGCCTCCACCGCCACCCGAGCCCCCGCCCGAAGAGGCCCCGGCACCCGACGAGCCGGCGACCCCCGCGGGCGACCCCGACCTCACCGGCTTCGTGGCGAATCCGGGCGAGCTCGTGGGCTGCCCGCCCGGAACCCTCTATACCGAGACGGCATCCGAAACCGGAAAGTCCGCATGGTGCGACAAAGGCGGCAAGAAGCACGGGAATTACCGGCGTGTCTTCGTCGATGGCACCGATGCCGAGAAGGGCGGCTACCTGGAGGGGCAACAGGACGGCTTGTGGACCAGTTGGCACCTCGGAGGCGCGACGCGCGAGTCGCGCGGGCTGTGGAACCATGGGAAGCGACTCGGTACCTGGGTGTATTGGGCCAACACCGGGCAGCTCGAACAGGGGGGCGATTACCTCAACGGGCGTCGAGCGGGGGTGTGGTCGGAATACGACGAAAACGGCCGGGTTTGGAAGGAGGGCATGTACGACAACGACCGGAAGCACGGCAAATGGTCGGTATTCCGCCCCGGAGAGGAGGCCGTGGTCGACCACCTGGAGGTCTGGGAGCGCGGGGTGTTGAAGGGCGACGCACCCGCGCCGCCGCCGGCGCCGGTCCCGGGGGCACCGCCCGCGCCCGTGCCATGACGGCCTCGGCATGACCGCCGACGAGCTCGCGGACCTCACCGCCGCGAGTGGGCTCCGCCCGAGTGCGATGCCCGCCGAAGCGCTGCGCGCCGCCGAGGAGGCCGCGGATCGACGCCCCGGCGACGCTGTCCTCGGGAAGCTCGTTCTGGCACTTCACGGGCAGGTGTCGGCCGCCGACGGGTTACCGCCCCATGTCGCCGGAGTGAAGCGGGAGCGCCTGATCCGATGGGACCGGGAGTCCACGACCTGGGAGGGGTTCACCCCCGACGGGCAGGGCGCCATGATCCGCGTGTTGCGACCGTTCGCCGCAAGAGACCCCGTGCTTCGACGGGCGTTGCTCCGCACCGCGGCGGCGCTCGAGCCCGCCGTTCCCGGGATCGCCCCCATCGACGGGGCGTGGCCGGCGCTCGTCCTGCCGGTCCCCGGCCCGGCCGTCCCGCGAGAGCCCGAATCCGCTATGCAGGAGCGCTTTCCCTTGGCGCGGTGGCTCGCGACGGGGGTCCTGGCGCTCGCGCGGTGGGAGGCCAGCAAGCTCGAGGCCCCTCGGCTCGCGCCCGACGAGTGGCGCCACGCGGGGACGGGGCTCACTCTCGCGTGCCTGACCCTCGGCGAGGGCTCGAAGACCGCAGAGAATCTGGCCGCACTGGTCGAGCAGATCGGAGACGGCGACGACGAGGAGGACCCGGTCGCGGCGATCGCCGCCGCGATGCGCGCCGCCCCGCCCACGCGGGCGGACGACGCGCGCGTTCTCCTGCTGCGGGCGTTCGCCGAGCACCTCGCCGGCGAGCGCCATCGGCTGGTCGCGGAACGGGCCCGCGCCAGTCGCAACCGAAGGGAGGCTGGCCTCATCCGCTTGGTCCATCGCCTCGATCGGGCCCTGCCGCCGCCGGAAGGCCGGGGCGCGATCGGCGTCGATCTCGATGGGCGGATCACGGTGCTCACCAGCGAGCCGGCTCGAATGACCTGGGGACCCGCCCGGGAGGAAGAGCTCGTGTGGAGCCGGGAATCCGGCGTCGTTCCCGCCGTGACCAGGCGGCTCCTCCGCGCGCGAGCCACGGCGGCCCCGTCGGGGCGACTGCAGCGCGAGGTTGGGGGAAGCGTCGAGGTCATCGACCGAGTCACCCGGTGGCTCGCGAGCGCTCTCCGGTTGCGCACGACTCGCCTCATCCTCGAAAAATCGGCGCGGTAGCCGCTCAATGACGACTCCGAAATCGGCAAACATCGCGCGATGTTCAACGGCGCTCCCCGCGACGGGTTCGCCGCGCTAAGAAGCGCGTCGTGCAACACGACGCCCAGCCGCTTCTGACGCCCGTTCGGGTCGGGCTCTACCTGGTCCTCTATGCCGCCTGCGGCCTGTTCCTCCGTCTGGCGAACGGCCACCCGGGCGAACCGTTCCCCTTCTGGCCCGAAGTCGGGGTCTCGCTCGGGATCGCCCACCTCCATGGCCGGCGCGCCGCCTGGCTGGTGTTCGCCGGCGCCTGCGCGGCGTTCGTCGCCGCCCCCTCAGGGAAGGCCTTGCCGGCCGGCGACGTCGCGCAGCTCGCGATCGCCTATGCCGCGGTGCAGACCGGGACCACCTACGCAGCGCACTGGCTCCTTCGCCGGTTGCTCGGTGCGGCGCCCCAACTCGACGCCCCCGCCGTCGCCCTCGGGTGGGTGGTCATCGCGGCAGTCCTGCGACCCGCGGTCGCGGTCGCCCTCTATGCGAACGTCGGCCCGTTCCTGCCCGGCGAGCCCGCGACGCCGATCGCGCTCCTCGTCGCCTGGCTGGGATCCGGCGCCGGCACGCTCGTCACCCCGGCCTTCCTCGGCGCCTTCGGTTCGGATCGAGCGCTCTGGCGCCCCCGCGCCATCGCCGGTCTGATCGCGGGAACGGCGCTCGTGGGGACCTTGCTCGGCACCTACCACCGCGCCCTCTCGACCGCCGAAGAGGCCCGCGCCGGCGACCTCGACGCCGAGGTCGCGCGGCTGGGCGGTGCGATCGGAGGCGAAATCGCCGACCTCGTCCACGACGCCGAGAACCTCGCGAACTTCGGCACCGGCCAGCCGGTCGCACTCGAGACCGATCCGGCCCTCGCCGAGCGACTCCTGCGGCATCAGCCGGACCGGGGCGCGATCGGCTTCGTGGATGCGGACACGCTCCGCGTGGCCTTCACGGTGCCGGCCTCCCAGCCCGTCCTGCCCAAGGACCTCGCCAACCACGCGCCCACCTCGGCCGCACTGGCCCGAGCCCGGGACCTGGGTCGGCCCGCGGCCGCAGCCTTCGGAGCGCCGGAGCGGCTGGTCGTTTTTGTGCCGAGCCACGCGCCCGACGCGCTCCGGGGCTTCAGCCTCGCGACGCTCGACCTGGAGGAAATCGCCGCCGAACAAGTAGTTCCAAACCGCCGAATCTCGCTCACCGCTCGGCCCCCGGGCCCACGCCGCCTCGTCGGTCACCGCGTCCCTTCCGGTCGCCGACCTGAGCCTGGCGCTGACCGTCGAAGCCCTGCATCCCGAGCCGCTTGTCCAGCGCGTCGAGTACCTGGCCCCGCTGGTGGGGGCCATCGCCTTGGTCGGCATGTTGCTCGCCGTGGTCGTGGTCACGGCGACAGCCCAAGCTGGCCAGGTGGACCGCGTCCTGTTCGAGCAGACCGAGGGGCTCGGTCGGACCGGCGCGTTCCTTTCGCGTCAGACCGCCGAAAACGTCTCGCTCCTACGCGATAACGCGCGCCGAGCCCAGGAAAGCCTGGACCTCATGTCGGCCCTGCTCCAGCAAGCCGCCATGGCTTCGGGCCCTGCCGATCGGTCAGCGCTCGAGCAACGCGCTGGGCAGATCAGGGTCATCGCCCTCGCCCACCGCCAGAGCCAGCGCGAGCACGACCTCGAGGTGGTGGACGTCGCGGCGTACCTCGACCGACTGTGCGAACACCTCCGGATCGGGAGCCGCGCCCCGCGCCTGATCGCGGTGGCCCCTCCGGGCCTGCTCCTTCCCATCGACCGCGCGTCACCGATGGGGCTCCTCCTCGCCCAGATATTCGCCCTGATCGACCCAGAAAACGCGGACGAAACGGTGCGGATTACCCTGTCGCGAGACGGAGGAAAGCGGCTGGCAGTGGAGGTCACCTCGACCGGGAAACCGCGAGCCGGAGCCTCGACCCCCGACGACCCAGACCTGGCGTTCGTCGCGACATTGGCACATCGACTCGGATTCGACCTCGAGGCGCTCGACGCACCTCGTGCCGGCTTTCTCTTGACGTTCACCGCCGCCCAGGCGGCCAGGTGACGCACCCCCGACCGGACACCCGGGCGACAGCCCCGACCCTGATGGCGTGGCTCCTGGCCTATGGCATCCTTAGCGTCGCTTCGTCCTGGATCTCACCCCATCCCTGGCACAGCGCCCCCTGGGCCCCTCAGGCCGGCATCGCGCTCGGGCTCGTCGCCTGCTTCGGCCCGCGCGTGGCCTGGATCCCGTTCACCGGTACCCTTGTCACCCTGTTCCTCTGGAACCCGCTTTCGCTTCCGCCCGGCGCTCGACTGCTCGATGCCGCGGTGCTTGGTGGAACCCTCGCCTTCGAGTCAACGTTCGGAGCGTGGCTCCTCCACCGCGCGGGCGTCCTGTCCCTGAGGACGCCCTCGGCGGCGCTGCGCTTCTTGCTCCTGGCCGGACCGGTCCGCGCGACACCCACGCTCGGCCTCATCGCACTCTCCCGCGCCCTCAGCGGCGACGCCCTGGAGGCGAGCGAGGTGCTGGTGCTGTTCTCCGGGCTGGCCACTGCCGGAACCACCGCGCTGGTCGTGCTCGCCCTCCATGGGGAGATGGGTGCCGCATCGCGAGGCCGCCTGCTCCTCGTCGCGCTCCCACAGATCGCGCTCACCGGCGTGGTGGTGCTCGCGGTTCAAGCGGCCGAGGGGGCCGAAAAAGTCGCGACGCAGCGCTCACTCGCGTGGAAGGCGAGCCGACTGGCGACCGCAGTGGCCGCGGAGGCCGCCGAAGCGGCCGACCTCGCCGACGACCTCGCTGCGTTCGCCGAGGCGGCCACCCCCCGCGATCGAGCCTCGTTCCAACGCTATGCCTCGCCGCTTCGACAGCGCGATCCAGCGCTCCAGGCCCTGGAGTGGATCCCCCGGGTGCCCGACGCCGAGCGGTCGGCCTTCGAGGCGGCGATGCTCACAGCCGGCTACGCCGAGTTCGCGATGACCGAGAAGCGGGACGGGGTGCGCGTCCCCTCCTCCGCCCGCGCCGACCACTTCCCGGTGGCCTTCGTGGAGCCGCTGGCCGGAAACGAGGCCGCGGTCGGGTTCGACCTCGCGTCGGAACCCTCGCGCCTCGCCGCGATGGAGGCGGCACGCGCGGAGCGGAAACCCACTGCGACCGCCCCAGTCCGGCTGGTCCAGGGGTGCCCGGACGGCGGTCTGGGGACGCTCGTGTTCGCACCCGCGTTCGACGCGACCGGGCCGCTCCTCGGCTACGGGCTCGGCGTGTTCTGCATCGGCCAACTGGTGGACACCGCGCTCGCCGTTAGTGGCGCGGATCCAAACACCCAGATCGCCTACGCGGTCTACGATGTGACCGGCGGGGAAACCACCCAGGTCTACCCCCCTGCGGAGCCCGGCGCCCCCGGGGGCCTCCGCCCCCCGGCCCAGGCCGAGGTAATCGGGGTAGCCGGCCGGCACTTCGCCATCACCGCCACCGCGCCTGCCGGACCCATCACTGGACACACCGCGGCGCCGGCGGGTGTGGCCGGGATCGGGGCCGCCCTCGTCCTCCTCCTCGCCGCGCTCGGGCTCCTCCACACCGGGCGCATCGTGCGCGACGGCGAGCAGGCGGCTCGGCGCAACCTCGCCCTGAGGGCGATGGAGGTAGCGCTCAACGATGCGCTCCACGACCGCGTCCACGTGGTCCCACAGGCCCACCGCCAGGTCGGGAGGAACCTCGCGCTCGTCACGACGCTCCTCACCCTGGAGGAAGCTCGAATTCAGGAGCCGAACCGCCGCGCCACCTGGGTCGAATGCCGCCTTCGCATCCAGGCGGTTGCGCTCCTGCACGGCCGACTGGTGGACACGCCTGAGTTTCGGCGGGTGGACATGGCCCACTGCCTGACCGATCTGTGCAGCGAACTCAAGTGCGGCCTCGGGCGACCCGATGTCGAGATCATCGGCCGCGCTCCCGCCCACCTCACCTTCCCCCATGACCGGGCGCTCGCCGTGGCGCAGGTGGTGACCGAGTTGGTGATCCGCGCGGTGCGGCAGGGTTTCCCCGAGAACCGCGCGGGCACCATCTCCGTCAGCCTGGAGCCCGAAACCGGGGGGTTCGACCTCGTGGTGTCGCACAGCGAGGCCGGAGTCGCGGAGGGCGAGGTGCCCGAGGCCAGTCCCGGCTCGCTCGGGATGGACGGGGTCGCATCGGTTGCCGCCCGGCTCGGCGGCACGGTCGACATCGCGTCGCCGCCGGGCGCGCGGACCGTGCGCCTGCGGTTCCCCGCCTCCGCCTGAAGCGCCGTCCGAGGAACGCGAGCAGGCTGAGGGGTTCGCGCAGGCCACCGGCGTCCGCCTTCGGGCCTCGCCGGGAGCAGGGAGGACGGCACCGAGACGAACTTGTCTACTCCAGACCGGTGCTTAAGCCGAATGTAGGAGTTCACTTCTGCCCTGGGAGGGGAAATGGACCCGCCGAAGGCCAAAGCACGCGGCTACACTTGGGATCCGAAGACGCGCATCGCAACGCGCCAGCCAGGATTCAACCCGACGCACGAGGAAGCGGCGGCGGCGATCGAAGCGCTGGATGACTGGGTCGGCCGAGAGCGCAAGCCCTTCGCACTACTCCTGAACAGTGTTCAAGCCCGCCCGGTATCGCTCGATGAGCGGGTGGCGTTTTCGAGATTCTTGTCGACCCACCGCGACAACGTTGTCGCTGCCGCATTCGGCATGAGCCCCGACTTTCAGCAACAAGTGGAAATGGGGGCCGCCGCCAACGGGATCCGTTTCCGAGCCTTCGCCGACGAAGCCGGTGCGCGGGCGTGGCTTCGCGAGCAGGGTTTCGCGGCTTGACGACCGCGCTCACGATCGACGACGTGATCGCGGTCCTGGCGCTCGGCTCGGTCGGCAAGCTGGATGCGCGCGTCGCGACCGCCGAGGCGGCCGATCTGGGCGACCCGATCACCCGCATCGCGCTGGCGGTCAATCAACTGCTGGGCGACCTCGACTACCGCTCCAAGGGCCTTCAGGCGCAGGTGGAAGAGACCCGCCGACAGTTGGAGGCAAACCAACAACTGCTCGAGACCGTGCGCCGTCAACACCAAGCCATCCTCGGGCTCTCGGTCCCAACCCTCCTTGTCGAACCTGGCGTTCTCTTGGTCCCGATCATCGGATCCCTCGATCGCGACCGGCTCGACCGGTTGCTCGATGCCGCGCTCGAGGCGATCCACGAACGCGGGGCGGGGTGGGTGTTGCTCGACCTCACCGGTACCCTGACCCTGGACGCAGAAGCCGCCGCAGGATTGGTGAAGGTCGCCAAAGCCGGGGCGCTGCTCGGGGCGCGGGTGATGTTGTGCGGCGTCAGCGCTCGGCTTGCCCGCGAGCTGCGAAGCGCCCACGCCGACCTCGCGGGGTTCGACAGCGTCGCGAGCGTGCCCGCCGGAATCGCCGCGGCACGGGCTGGAGTGGGCCTACCGCACGGCGAACCACCCGTCGGCCCCTGACCGAGTGCCTCAGAGGGGCGTGGTCTCCCCTTCCACCGCGACGAAGGACCCCGCGGCGCGGACGGCGGCGTGCTGGGGCGAGGAGGCGTCCAAGGCGCGGTTCGTGTGATTCAGGTGCACAAAGTGAATTTTCGCCCGCTCTGCGGCCGGCAACCCCGCGATCTTCGCGAGCGTCTCCTGAACCCGCGGGTGGGGCACGACGGACATATCGCGGGCGAGCTCCCCGTCGGCAAAGAAGGTTCCATCGACGTAAGCGGTCGTCACCCCGGCGAGAACGGCGGCGAGGTCGCGATCCCAGCGGTCCCACGCATCGAGGTCGGGCAGCCAGAGCACCGAACCCGAGGGTCCCTGGATAGTCCACGCCACGGTCTCGCTGAATTCGTCTCGGTGGGGCACCAGCGTGGGCGTGGCGCGCAGGTGGTCGCCGAGCGACACCGCCTCCCCCGCCACGACGGGTCGAAGCGCGATGTTGGCGAGCTGGACGAGCAGAGACCACGGCCCGTTGTCGCGAAGGAACCCCGCCATGCGCGGCATCGCGTACACGGGCACGCCGTTCGCGCCCATCACCTCTCGCCCGAGGTGGACCAACCCCGCGTAGTGCCCGACGTGGGCATGGGTCAAGAGCACGCCGTCGACCGGCGGACCGGTCGTCCGCGGGGCGAGCGCGTCGAGCCGGGCGAGCTGCTCGGGGAAAGCAGGGGTCGCATCGATGATCCACCGGCTGTCGCCGTCGATCAGGCCGAGACTGGCCGGCAGGTGGTGTCCGGCGGTCGGCGCGCAGCAGGCCGCATGGCAGCCGGCTTGGGGGTGACCGCCGTCCTGCGCGATCCCCAGCACCACGGCGAACAAACTACTCAGGAGGGGGCTGCGACAGGTAGTTGCCGGGATCGGGCCACGCGCGCTCGCACACCATGTGCGCGGCGTCGTAGCCGTAGCCGGCCGTCCACGGGATCTGGGCGTCGATCGCGGACGTGGGGCTCCCCAGGCACCAGTCGCCGGCGCCTGCGTCCCAGATCAGGGCGAGACGGACATTGGGCAGATCCTCGGCGATGTCCGCCGCGATCTCCGGATCCTCGGGGTTGAGGAGGGCGTAGGGGAAGAAGTCGTAGGGACTCGGCTCGACGCCTCCGCACCACTCGAACTCGGTCTGCACCGTGGTCGCGGGAGTGTCGTCGATCCACACCCAGCTCCCGTCGTCGGGGTCGGCCCCGCTCCACTGGATGCCGAGCCATCCGGCAAAGGCACCGTCGCTCTCCACCACGCCCTGGAGCGCCGGGACGTCGAGATCGACCGCCGAGGCGAAGGTCGCCAACTGGCCGAAGGACGCCTCGACCCCCTCGATCTCGGCGGTGCTGCCCCAGGAGGCACAGGCCAACGTAGCTTTCGTCACATTCACCAGCTCGGCGCCATCGGCCCGGGTGATCGCGTACTCCGAGGCACCCGGGTAGGACACGCCCGCGGAGGTCACCGTTCCGGAGGCGTCGAACGATAGATTTTGAGGGCAAACAAAGCCTATTTTTCCGGTGACCTGATCGTCGTCGGGGTCACAATCGCGATCGTTGGGGCTTGTAAACCCGGCGGCAACATCCGCCTCCTGAAGCAGTTGCGGCGCGCTGCCCGAATCGCCATAGCCGTCCTCATCGGCGTCGGGGTAGAACCACGACTTGTACTGGGCGTCGAGCGCCCCTGCCTCGAGGCTCCAGCTCGAGCCGCACCCGGATAGAACGGCGATAATCAATGGTGCCACGGTCGATTCGAGGCGCACCGGCCCTCCACGGCGCCACAATACACCCGATCGAGCGCGTTCGCGAGTACCGCGAGTTACCCCCGCAGGGGAGGCCAAGCATGGGCATCGAGTCCGACTGGATCTGGTTCGACGGAAAGCTAGTTCCGTACGCCGAAGCTCAGGTCCACGTCCTGTCGCACACCCTGCACTACGGACTCGGTGCGTTCGAGGGGATCCGAGCCTACGAGCAGCCGGACGGACGTCCCGGCGTGTGGCGGCTGCAAGAGCACCTCGATCGGCTGCTCGACTCGATGCACATGGTGACCCTCCCACTGCCCTGGAGCCGGGATCAACTGGTCGACGCCTGCATGCAGGTGCTCGAGGCAAATCAGTTCACCGAGGCCTACATCCGCCCGTTGGCCTTCCTCGGCCACGGAGCGATGGGGCTCGGGGCCCGCAACAACCCCGTCCACGTGGTGGTCGCGGCCTGGAAGTGGGGGGCCTACCTGGGCGAAGACGGTTTGGCCAAGGGTGTTCGCCTGCGCACCTCGAGCTTCACCCGGAATCACCCGAACGCCGCGCTGTCCCGGGCGAAGGTCGTCGGGCATTACGTGAACAGCATCATGGCTCGATACGAAGCGACCGCCGACGGGTTCGACGAGGCCCTGATGCTCGATAATCACGGGTTCGTCGCGGAAGGGACGGGGGAGAACGTGTTCGCGATCAAGAACGGCGTGGTGAAGACGCCGTCGGTCGCGAACATCTTGCCGGGCATCACCCGTCGCTCGGTGATCGAGATCCTGGCGCACGAGGGATTTGCGGTTCGCGAGGAGAATTTCGGGCGCGACGCCTTCTATGTGGCCGACGAGGCGTTCATGTGCGGGACCGCCGCGGAGATCACCCCGATCGCCGAGGTGGACCGTCGCCCGATCGGGCTCCCTGGCCCGGTCACGAAGACCGTCCAGCGCCTGTACACCGAGGGGGTGCGCGGGCGCGTGGACTGGCTCACCAAGCACATCACCACGCCCGACCGCACCTGAGAGGGGCAGTCACTGGCCGTAGGCGATCGGGATCTCGAAGGTCACGCCGCCGGCCTTGTCGTTGGCCGGAAAGGGTGCGGAACCCCAGGCGAACTCGAGGCAACTGGTCACGGACATCGGGAGGCCGCTCCCGGGCGCGATCTCGACCAGGGACACGACCCCGTCGCACCCCACCGAGATCGAGGCCTGAACCATGAATTTGCCGCGCGTACCCGGGGCGAGGCAGCTGAGCGTTTTGGGGGCAAAGCCGTCGATGACCGACCGGATCTGGGCGCCGGTGAGCCCGACGCCCTCGATCTCCATCCCGCCCCCTCCGCTCGCGGCCGCCTTCAAGCAGGCCTTGGGCGCCGGGGGCTCGACCTGGGGCATCCGGATCGGGCCGGCGGGCGCGTGGCGCTCCTCGACCGGTGGCAGCGTCGCCGCCGCGGCCAGGGCGGATTCTCGCGCGTCGGCGAACGGATTCTCGAGCTCCGCGCTGGTGGGGTCCGCCGGGGCGCCCAGGTCGCGCGGCGCAGGAGGCGGCGGCGGGGCCGACACGGCCGGCGGAGCCCACGCCGGCGGCGCGGCGATCGAAGCGGCGGGGGGCGGCGGCGCGTACGCCCGGGTCGGCGGCAACGAGGGCATGCCGGGCGGCGCCGCAGACCCGACCTGCACCGGCACGATCACCCGAGTCGGCGCACCGGGCCGCGACGGGTCGTACGGGACGGTGATGATCCGCACCTCATAGGTAGGAGCCGCACGAGACACGGGGGAGATCCCAACCAATCCGCACGCAACCAGGAATGTCCACCGCTGCATCAAGCGCTCCGGCCGGACAATGTGCCACGACCCAACCCCCGCCCGCCACCGGACGGTTTCCACCCCGACGGTTAACCGGGCCGAGGGGCTGCGCGATGGGCTGGCCGGACGGACGCAGCGCTGCGGTAGTCTTCACCATCGACGACGTTTTTCCTGGCCGCTCGACCGATGCGTACGAGGCCGGCGGCGACCTCGGTGCCGGCGTCCTCGGCCACCTCGAGCGCCTGCTCGACCGCCACCCGCAGCTCCATGCGACCCTGTTTGCGACCGCAGATTGGCGGGAGATCTCTCCGGTCCCCTCCCGACGCATCCTGCGCCACGTCCCGTCGGTCCACGAACGCGGCTTTCGCGCTCGACTCCTCCCGAAGGGCACGATGGCGCTCGACGGCCACCCGGCGTTCATCAGCTTCCTCCGCTCGCTCCCCCGGACCGACGTCCAGCTTCATGGGCTCCACCACGTCCACCGAGGGCCTCGGGTTCCGGTGGAATTCCAGGAGCAGGATCGGAGCACGTGCACGCGGATGCTGGGCGAGGCGCTGGCGATCTTCGACCGCGCCGGCCTGCCGCGGCCCACCGGGATGACTCCCCCGGGGTGGAATGCCCCCGATCCGCTCCTCGCGGCGATGGCCGAGGTCGGGCTCGGCTGGGTGGCCTCCGCCCGCGACATCCGGACCCCGATCACGCCCGGGGCTCGCGCCAACATGAGCGGCCAAACCGACGTTTCGCTGACGCAACCGGACCTCGTCGGGGGCCTCGTCCACCTGCCCACCAATTTCCAAGCCACGTCGCCGATCGAGCGGGCGTTCGCCATTCTCGACGGGGGAGGCCTGTTGTCGATCAAGGCCCACGCGGTGAAGAACGCGCTCGGCTTCATCGCGCTGGACGGCCTGGATGGGGTGTACGGGAACTTGCTCGATCTGCTGTTTCGCGAGCTCGACCGCCGCTATGGCGAAAGCCTCTGGTGGACCAGCATGGAGCGGATCGCTACTTCCAGGGCGGCCCGGGAAGCAGGGGCACCACCCGCTTCCTAACCTCGGCCGGGAGCCGCCGGTCGAGGAGGTCGACGAGATGTGCCGCCGAGTAGCGGCTGGAGAAGTGAGTCAGGAGGATCGCCTGGTTCTCGAGCTCGCCGAAGCGCGGCAGCAGCTCATCGAGGTGGACATGCCCGCTCCGTCGCGCCTTTTCGACCGGAACGTCCGCGGCGGGAAACGTGCACTCCAAGATCAGCAATCGGGCCGTCCGCACCTCCACGTTTCGCAGGACGTCCACGGTGGTGTCCCCACAAAACGCCACTTCGATCTCGTCTACCGGGGTCGAGACCTCTTCGCCCGCCCGCCGGCGCGCCGCGATCTCCGCACCCGGCTGTCCAACGAGGTCGTCGCGCAGTCGGTGCCGCCGCCGGATGAGCGCATAGCCCAGGGTCGGAACGCGATGGACCGCGCGAAAGGCACGTACAAACCTGCCCTTACCAAGACTATGCTCCTCGCCGGGCCGGATCGGCACCACCCGGCACGGCAGGTTCGACCGGTCGAGGCGTCGCCAGACCTCGAGGAGGGCGTTGAAGTCGGCCTCGTACTCCGCCGGGATCACATAGGTCGGAGGGGTCATCTTCCATAGGTCGCGCATGCCGACGTGGTGGGCGATGCCACCGAGATGGTCGATGTGCGGATGGGTGATGAGCACGGTGTCGAGCCGGGCCGCAGTCGGCGGGCAGCGCCCGATGTCGAAGCAAAGGTGCCAATCGGGCAGCTCGATACAGGTCTCGAGACCGCCGACGCTGATCGCGCGGACCGCTACGCCGGCGAGTTCGAGGGTCTCGGACATGGCCCTGCCTTAACGCCCCCCAGCGAAGGATCCCGACGTGCAGTGACGGAAGAGTACGACCGGGCGGACTCACGGTGCGCATACAACCAACGCCTGGAGGTGCGCTCTCATGTCACGGATTGCCTGGCTCGGAACCGGAGTGCTGGTCGGAGCCGCCCTTGTCGTCGTTCCCCATGTCCCGGTGTCAGCCAAGGATCATTCGGTCGAACCCACCACACCGGCGATTCAAGTGCCCATCGATGCCGGGGCCGCCGCGCTCCCGACGCTGGCCCCGCTGGTGAAGGCCGTGGGCCCCGCCGTCGTCGCCATCGAGGTGGAGAGCGCAATCGGACGTCCCAGCGCCGATGAACTCCCCCCGATGTTTCGGCATTTCGCACCCGAGGGGGGCCCCCGGCGCAGCCACGGGGAAGGGAGCGGCTTCGTGGTGACCGCCGAAGGGCACGTGCTGACCAACCATCACGTGGTAGCAAACGCTGACCGAATCGTGGCGAAGTTCGCCAACGGCAGCGAGGTGACGGCGACCGTGATCGGCACCGATCCGGCGACCGACGTGGCGCTGCTCCAATTGGCCGGAGATCGCACCGATTGGGCACACGTGGAGCTCGGGTCGTCGAACGGGCTCGAGGTCGGGGACTGGGTGGTGGCGATCGGCAACCCGCTGGGCCTCGGAGTCACGGTCACGGCGGGAATCGTCAGCGGGAAGGGCCGCGAGCTCGGCCACGACGCGTTCGACGACTTCATCCAGACCGATGCGTCGATCAACCCCGGGAACTCCGGGGGTCCCCTCTTCGACCTGGAGGGGAAGGTCGTCGGGATGAACACCGCGATCATTCAGGGGGCCAACACGATCGGCTTCGCGGTACCCGCCGACCTGATCACCGATCTGCTCGGCGACCTCACCACCAACGGCCGAGTCGCTCGGGGCTACCTCGGCGTGCAGGTGCAACCCATGGATCCGGCGCTCGCCGAGGCGCTCGGGGTCGAGCGAGGGGCGCTGATCTCGGGGGTGCAGGAGGGCACGCCGGCGTCGGTGTCGGGGATCGCCGAAGGCGATGTCATCGTCGGCGTGGCGGATCGTCCGATCGCCGATGGCCGCGACCTGATCGCGGCCGTATCGAGCCACAAACCCGGAGAAACGGTCGAGGTCGAGGTCTTGCGGGAGGGGCGTGCCCGGTCGTTCGAGATCGAACTCGCCGAGCGCCGCCTCGCCGGGGAGGCCGCGCCGGTGCTCGAGAAGCCCGAGGAACCGAGCCGCGGCCGAATGGGCGTCACCCTCGTGCCCACGCGCGACGGCCGAGGGGCGCTGGTTCAGTCGGTTCGGCCCGACAGCGCAGCGGATGGGAAGCTGGAGCCCGGAGACGTGATCGTCGAGGTCGATCGCCAGCCTATCGACGGGCCGGCCGAGGCGGCGGACCTGCTCTCCACGGGGGAGGGAGCCGCGGTGCTCAGGGTGCTCCGCAACGGTTCCTCGCCGCTCTATGTGGCCATCGACCGGGGCGACGGCGGCGACGAGGCGCGCTAAGGGTCGGGGCGCCTGGAGCACCCGTGCCCTCGTACGATTTTCCCGCCCCACCCCCCACCGTGACGCCGACGCTCCTCGCAGAGTGCGACCGCATCGCGCGGCACCTGGCTGCCAACAAGGGCACCTTCGCCGTCCTCGACCTCCCGGGGCGTATCGAACTGCTCGACCAGCTGCTGGCCCGAACCGCAGCCGCCGCCTCCGAATGGGCGGCCCTCGGAATGGCGGCGAAAGGCCATGATCCCGCTCGACCCGAATCCGGCGAGGAGTGGCTTGGCGGACCCGTCGTCACCCTCCGCAACCTCCGACTGCTCCGCGACGCCCTGCGTGAAACGGCGGAGCACGGGGCACCCCAGATCCCGAACCACCGGTTCTCCACCCGGGCCGATGGCCGGACCGTCGTGCAGGTGTTTCCTGCCAATTTGCTCGACAAGCTCATGTACGGCGGCTTCACCGCCGAGGTCTGGATGATGCCCGGGGTCACGCCGGAGACCGTGTCTGCGAATCAAGCCGGAGCGTACCGCACGCCAGATCGGGTGGGTCGGGTGGCCCTCGTGCTCGGGGCCGGAAACGTGTCGTCGATCCCCCCGATGGACGCCGTCTACAAGCTGTTCGCCGAGAACCAAGTCGTCTTGCTGAAGATGAACCCCGTGAACGAGTACCTCGGGCCGATCTTCCGGCGGATTTTCGAACCGCTCGTCGAGAAAGGCTGGTTCGAGATCGTCTACGGCGCCGCAGAGGTGGGCGCGTTTTTGTGCGCCCACCCGTCGGTCGACACCATTCACATCACCGGAAGTGACGCTACCCACGACGCGATCGTGTGGGGAGCGGCCGAGGTGCGCGTCGAGCGCAAGGCCGCGGGTCAAAAGCAAATCGACAAGCCGATCAGCAGCGAGCTCGGGAACGTCACCCCGGTCGTCGTCGTCCCGGGGCCGTGGTCCGATGCGGAGGTCCGCTTTCAGGCTGAGAACATCGCCACGATGGTGGCCAACAACGCGAGCTTCAACTGCAACGCGGCCAAGCTCGTGGTCCTTCCGGCCGGCTGGGAGCAGGGCCCCGCCCTGGTCGCCGCGATCAAAGCGGTCCTCGCAGGGCTACCGAACCGCAAGGCCTACTACCCTGGCGCGCGCGACCGCTGGGCCGCATTCGTCGCCGCCCATCCCGAGGCCGAGAAGCTGAGCGCCGACGCCGAGGGCACCGTCCCTTGGACGATGATCACCGGCCTCGACCCAACCAACGTCGAGGAGATGTGCTTCGCGAAGGAGCCGTTCTGTGCGGTGCTGCACGTCGTCGAGCTGCCCGGGAAGACGGCGGTAGACTTCCTCCCAGCAGCCGTCGATTTTTGCAACAACCGCGTGTGGGGCACTCTCGCCTGCATGATGCTGATCCACCCGGTCACACGGAAAGATCCAGCCAGCGAGGCGGCCTTTCAAGATGCCCTCGACGAGCTGCGATACGGCGGCATCGGCGTGAACCACTGGGCGGCACTGAACTATGCCCTGGTCGCAACGACGTGGGGCGCCTACCCCGGCCATCCCCTCGAGGACATTCAGTCCGGCCGCGAGGTCGTCCACAACACCTACCTCTTCGACAAGCCGGAAAAGTCCGTGGTGTACGGCCCGTTCACCGCCTTCCCGAAGCCGGCGTGGTTCGTCACCAACCGCCGCACACACCGGATCGCGCCGAAAATGGCGTCGTTCGAAGCGGCACCGAGCTTCTGGAAGCTGCCCGGGATCGTGCTCGAGGCGATCCGCGGCTAGACTCTCCGGGAGGAGGTGACGGTGGCGAATTCGCGCGAGCAGGAGGCGCTGAGATCCTATGGTTTGTCCTTGCCCGACGCCACGGAGGACCACCCGTGGGGCGAGTCCGTGCTGAAGGTCAACGGCAAGGTCTTCGCCTTCCTCGGCCACGGGGAGGACGACGGAGTCGGCTGCGGCTTGAAGCTACCAGTCTCTAGCGAAGAAGCCTTACAATGGCCCGGTTCCAAACCGAGCGGCTATGGACTCGGGAGGGCGGGTTGGGTCAACGTGGTCTTCCATCCGGGTGACGAGATCCCGTGGGAACGCCTGAAAGCCTGGGTGCGCGAGAGTTGGAGGGCGGTGGCCCCGAAACGGCTCGTGAAGGCCCATCCGGAGCTGGCCTGAGGCCATCGGCTTGCGCGGCCGATGAAAGTGATTATCATTCTCGGGTGGGGGATGCGTGATCGTCTGCGTCTGCCGAGCGGTGAGTGACAGAGCACTAGAAGCGGTAGTAGAAAGCGGCGAAGCGCGTTCGGTGAAGGAGCTTGCTCGCGTGACCGGGGCCGGCACGGTATGCGGTGCGTGTCGGTGCGACCTGAAGCAGCTCCTCGACGAACGGCGTTCGAGCCGCCGCTGCGCGCGCGCCGCCTGAACTGGGAGCGCCCGTGCCCGACGAAAAACGAAAGTCCAAGATGACGAAGCGCCCCCCCAAAGGGGGTTCCGAAGTGGTCGCCGCTCTGAACGAGCTCCTTACCGGCGAACTAACCGCAATCAACCAATATTTTCTACACGCCAAGATGTGCAGGAATTGGGGCTTCGAGAAGCTGGCCGCCAAGACTCACGCCGAGTCCATCGACGAAATGAAGCACGCCGACGCCCTGATCGAACGGATCCTGTACCTCGATGGTCTTCCGAACGTGCAGCGACTCGGGCGCATCCGTGTCGGAGAAACAGTCCGCGAAGCCCTGGAATCCGACCTCTCCCTGGAATACGAGGCGGTTCCTCGCCTGCGCGAGGCCATCGCGTTGTGCACAACCCAAGGCGACCACGGTAGCCGGATCCTTTGTGAGCGAATCCTGGTTTCCGAGGAAGCCCACCTCGACTGGCTCGAGACCCAGCTCCGCTTGATGGACAACGTCGGAGACGACGCCTACCTCGCCGAACAGATCTAGTTTATCGGCACGCGGATTCCGACCGACTCGGAATCCGCGCGCCTCGCAGGGGCCCTGCCCCTGCAACCCCGCTGGGGGGCTGGCCCCCCAGACCC
>CANLGQ010000053.1 GCA_947490265.1 Pseudomonadota bacterium
AACAGATGGCGCATTTCCTGGCGACCCGCGGCACCGAGCTCTCCGACGACCCGTGTCTCGCCACCCGGAACTGCCCGTTCCTGCCGCCCCTGGTCGAACGTTGAGCGACGTCGCGGTCGAAGCGCGGGCGATCGCCACCGTCCCGAGCGCCTTCCCCCTCGATGCCGAGGGCACCGAGGCCGGGTGGGGGCCGGTGCTCGACTCTCGCCTGCGGCTCGGGGCACGAGGCGCGTTCGGCGCAGCGCGGGCCGAGGGCGAGATCGACGTTTTGTCGGGTCAGATCGCAGGCGATTCCTGGAGCCTCTCGGGACTGGACGAGCGGGGCCGGGCGGTGCGCGACGCGGTGAGCCTGGCGGGACTGGTGCCGCGCAAGGCGCTGATCGGAGGCCGGTTGCCGTGGTTCGATCTCGAGCTCGGCCTGACCACGAGCCACTGGGGTCGAGGCATGATCGCCAACCACGGCGCCACTGAGCCGGAGTTCGGTCGAACCGACTTTGGGGATCGGGCGATCCGCGTCCGCCTCGCCACCCAGCCCTTCGGCACTTCCCTCGAGGATCGCAGGCCGATCTACCTGGTGGTGGCCGCCGACCGGGTGGTGGCCGACGACTCGGCTCGGATGTCGGAGGGCGACGTGGCGTGGCAAGGGCTGACCGCGATGCTGCTCGCCCCAGATGGGCTGACCGGCGACTTTGTCAGGCAGATCGGGATCTACGCGGTTTGGCGCGACCAGACGGACCGGGCGGGCCGGCGCACGACGGCCGCGGTGGGGGACGCGACGGGCACGTGGCGGGTTCCGGTGCGGGAGGCGTGGCTGGAGTTCGGTTGGGAGTCCGCCTTCGTCGCCGGTCGAACCGATGTGGCGCGAACCTATGCGGCGCCGGTGTCGCTGCCGATCTCCAGCGCCGGCGCGGTGGGCGAGGTGGCGCTCTCCACCGACCGGGGGCGGCTCGGCCTGCGCGGGGCGGTGGCGAGCGGGGACCGTGCACCGGACGACGACCGGGTCACCGACTTCCGTTTCGATCGGGACTACGACGTCGGGATGGTTCTTTTCGACGAGGTGGCGTCGGCGGTGGACCTTCGGGCCTACGCCCTCGCAACGGATCCGGACCGCGCCGCCGTTCCCCCGGAGGGTGTGGAGACGCTCGTTGCCGAGGGGGCGTTTCACGCGGCCGCCGCCTTACAGCCGGTGGCGCGCGCAACGGTGGTCCCGGGGTTGGAGGTGGGGGTCGGTGCCGTCGCCGCCTGGAGCACCAGCCCCATCGCGCACCCCTACTACGCCTTTCGCGCGGGTGGTGTTCCGACCAACGCCGGAAACCTCCCCGCCACGGGGCGGTGGCTGGGTTCGGAGCTCGACGGGTCGATTCGGGCGACGTCGCCAGCGTCGTGGGTGGTTCGGCCGGAGGTTCGCGTGCAGGGGGGCTTGGCCTGGCCGTCGGTCGGGTACCTGCCGGGCGCCGGGGTGGTGGAGCATCTGCTGGTGACGGTGTTCGGGCGCTACTGAGCGAGAACTCCGGTCATTCGCCCAGATCCCATCCCATTCCCACGGTGCCCCCGAGCCCGAAGGACACCACCGACGCGGTGCGGGCTCCGGGGGGGGCCTCGTCGAACCAGGCGAACACCGCCGAGGCATCGACGCCGAAGCGAAGCCCGAAGCCATCTTTGGCGGTCACCGCGCTTCCGCCGTGCATCCGGAGGTGGGCGGCCGAGGGGGTGGCGCCGCCGCCGAAGCCAAAGTCAGCCCGCTTACTGAAGATATCAACGGCGAGATGGGGTTGGGGATAGACGTAGGGAGCGATCGCCTCGGCAGTGGTGACCCACGAACGCGAAGCGCCCGCACCGCCGAGAATCGCCCATCCACGGCCCATCCAGCCGACGGACAAGTACCCATCGGGGACCGGCAACGGGCTCGGGCTGAAGGTTCTCTCCCTCGATGCGTCGGTCGCGATCGAGGCGACCTGGACCGCTCCGCGGAGGTCCCACCCGACCGCGAAGCCGCCCGCCGAGGGGATCGGTTCGACCCCGATCAGCGTGACGCCCGTGAGGACGCCGGTCTGCCCAGTGTCGCCGAAGAAAGTGCCTGGCACGCTCACCGATTGGCTGACCGTGCTCAGACCGACGGCGAGCGAGAGCGAGCCACGACCCGTGATCGGCGGCTTGGGGGGGGGCGGGGGCGCCTCGTCGCTGACGAGCCAGGCCAACGGGATCGGATCGGCGACCAGGATCAGGTTCGTCCAATACCCGTTCTCCAGGAGCTGGACCGCGTGGAGGCCGCTGAGCTGAGGGGGCCTGGCCATCAGCACGCCGTCGACGAACAAGGTGGCGCCCGGGCGCACGAGGCGATGGGGGACCGGCTGCGCAGGGTCGCGGGCGACGTATTGCTCGCGGAGGAAGTCCGGAATGCCGGGGGCATCCGGCCAGGCCTCCAGGGCGGTGTCGAGCGGCTGGAGCCAGTCCTCACCGAGCGCGTTTCGCACGATTGCTTCCGACACGAGCAGGCTCGCCCAGGCCTCCTTCGGGAGCTGGGCCTGGAGGCAGGGAAAGCCATCCTGAAGCTCGCCCCAGCCGCGTCGATGGGTCGTGGTGTCGTCGGTGAGGAGGGCGTTCGCGGATTGCTCGGCGATCGCCCGAACCTCGTTCTCGGTGAGCGCGGTGCAGGCCGCCTGCGCCGCAGGGGCCCAGCCGACGGAGAGCGCGAGCAGGAACCGGGCACTACTGGACATGGCACTCGCGGCGCAGCTTGCTGCAGGTCACGAGGATCCGCGCGTCCGGGTCGAGGCGAAAGGTGGTGATGCGGGCGAGGTTTCCCACGCCCTCGACGTCAGCCCACACCTCGTAGCTGCCGACCGGCACCACGCCCGGTCGGCGGATCACCCCTGCTTGCCGCAGCTCCACGAGCACGCCCCCGGTGATGGCGACCGTGCCGGTCTCGGTTGGGGCGACCGGGGCGGGCGGGGGCGCGACGACCGGCACCGGGATCGGCTGCGCGACGGGCTCGGGGGTAGGGGGAGGTGGCGCAATTACCGGCGCAGGTCGGACTTTCACCGGTGCCGGCGCCGGCGCGGGGGTTGGCGGGGCACGCTTCGGCGCGGGGGACGGAGGGGCGATCGCGACCGAGGGCGGCGGCGGCGGCGTTGCGGGGGGCGACGTTGGCCGGCCCCACCACAGCCCGCCGAGGAGCAGGAGGAGCCCGAGCACCCCGAGCGCGAGCGTCGCGAACCCAGCGGTGCCCCCCATCGCGAGCCCGATAGCGACTCTTCCCCCTGGGGACTGGAGCCGGCGGGAGATCGAGCCGCTGACCACGGGGACGGTGCCGATCGGGGGCAACCGGATGATCGGCGAGAGATCAGTCCGTTCTTCGGATTCGGGGGGAGCGGCCACCGGCCGGGGCCGCGCCCGCGCCTCTCGCTCGGGCGGAGGGGCCACGCTGCGCGTGGGCTCGCGGGCGAGGCGGTTCCGGGCGCCTGGCCGCTCGAGCGTCGGGTTCGTGGCGAGGGGCGGCACCTCGGCTCGCGCTGCGTCCCAAGCGGTGTCGGTCCCTGGGTCGAAGGCCGCCTCGGTGATCACCTCCCCGTCGAGCACGCCTTGGACCGTGCGCGGGGCCGGCCAGGTGCGCGAACTCGCCCAGCGCGGCAGCGAGCGTCCGGGAAGTTCCTCCGCGAGATCTTGACAGATCCTGGATAGCTCGCGCGGCCAGGGTCGCTCGGTCGGCTCGAATTCGAGCATCCCGCGCAGCAGCTCGACGAGCCGGGCATCGGTCGATCGCGGGAGCTCCGCCAGCTTGCCGACGATGTACTCGTCGAACTTCGGCCGGTTCAGCACCATCAAGTAGACTTGTTGCAGGCCGAAGTCAGCGAACAGACGCTTTCGGGTGAGGGCCTCGAACCAGGTACATCCCAGCGCGAACACGTCGCTCGACGTCGTCACGGCTGCCTCGTCGTCGAGGAAGCGCTCCGGTGCCATGTACAGGTACGAACCGAGCAAGGCGTGGCTTTCGGTTTGCGCCTCGCGACTCACGTTGGCGCGCGCAATCCCAAAGTCGAGGAGCTTGACTTCTCCCCGGCTTCCGATGCGGATGTTCGCGGGCTTGATGTCCCGATGGATGAGGTGGAGCGGCGTCTTGCCGTCGGGCCCGAGCGTGCTCCACGCGGCCTCGAGCGCGCTCGCCACATGCCCGATGACTTCGAGCAACGCCCGCTGGCCGAGCGGCTCGTCCCCGTGGAACAGCTTGTCGAGATCCTGCCCGTCTACGTATTCGGTGACGAGCCCGACCCGTCCGGCGAGGAGGCACAGGTCGTAGACCCGCAGCACCGATGGATGCTGGATTGCGCCGAGCAGGCGTCCCTCGTCGCGCAACCGTTGAACGGCCTGCGAGCGCGGGTCGGCGTCGGCGTGGAGCACCTTGATGGCGACCTCGGTGCGCACGCCCCCCGCGCTGAACAGGACGGCCCGGTAGACCTCTCCGAACCCGCCCCGGCCGAGGCAACACACCACCTGGAACTGCCGGCGCTCCGTGCGCCCGGTGTCGGTCAGCGACTCCATCGCCGCCTCACCATCCAGAGCAGGGGCAACAGGGAAAACGTGGGAGCCGCGGGAACCGTGGTGCACGCTGCGCCCCCATGGGGGGCGACGGCGTAATGGGGGTCGGTGTACCCGTCGCAGTCCTGGTCGACGTGGTCCTGCAGCTCCTCGGCGCCGGGGAAGATGTGCGGGTCGAGATCGGCGCAGTCCTGGGGAACTTGCCACCCGTCGGTGTCGCGGTCGTAGTCGTCTGCGCCGTCGCAATCGGCGTCGATGCCGTCGTACCATTGGTCGAACGCGCCGGGGAACACATCGTCTTCGGCGTCGTCGCAGTCCTCGCCGACGGGCCAGCCGTCCCCATCGGCGTCGACGGGCTCGGCCGCGCGCACGTCAAGCGTCACCGCCAAGCAAAGTGCCAGGGCGATCGCCGATAAGCCGGCGTTTAAGGCGCTCGTTCTCGCCAAACTTCCCTTCGTCTGAACGTCCAGCGTACCTGCTTCAAACGTCGTCGACCGGGCGTTGACATTTCGTTGACATTCTCCCCCAAAGGCGCGGCGCCGGCCCGCGTCCAACCTGCAGGAGGAGACGATGCGTGCTGTGATCCTGGCGATCACCGCCCTGGCGGTGAGCGCGTGTCATGCCAAGTTCAAGCGGTTCGCGCCGACGCTGGGCGCGGTTCGGCCCCAGGTCGTGCTCGCTGGTGGGCCGAGCGTCCAAATCGGTCCTTCGGGCAACGTGCTCCTCGATGTCGCGAACGGGATCCGGGCGGTCGAGGTCGCCGAGAAGCTGGCTCGGCAGGTTGAAATCGACCAGGTGAACGCCGTCTTCTCCACCGGACTCGGCGCGACGCTGGGCGACGGCCCGCCGTTCGGCATCACCTCGAGAGAGGCGGCCCCGACCCTCCAGATCGAGGTGACAAACTACGGCCTGTTCGTGCCCGAGATCGGGGCGCAGGGCGAACTGGTCTATGACCTCCGGGTACGGCTCTATTTGCCGGACGGAGAGCGTGTCTACTCGACGAGTCTACGGTGTGAAACCCCGGTCGAAGGAGCAGATGCTCTGAGCGAAGTGCTCGGGACCCGCGACAACCTCGGCAATGTGCTCGACCTGCGAAAGCGCAAGATGCAGGCTGCATTTGACGCGGCTGGGGAGGAGTGCGGGCAGGAGATCGTGACCCAGATGCGGCGGCACGCGGACTGAGCCGCGTGCTATAAACGTGGTCCGCGAACGCACTGCGATCGCGACCTGGAGCCGTTCGTCAGATGGCCGAGATTCCCGTCGCACTGCGCTCCGCACTGGAGAATCCCTCCGCGGCCACCTCCCTCGACCTGACCGGCGCTCGGCTCGCGGCGCTTCCTGAGGAGATCGCCCAACTCCAGGCCCTCGAAGTCCTGGATTTGAGCGGAAACGCGTTGTTGCGCTTTCCCGCGGTGGTGCTTCGCCTCGGAAAGCTCAGGGTGCTGCGGCTCAACGGCAACCCCTTGTTGGCGCTGCCCGCAGACTTGGCGAGCCTCTCCTCGCTGGAGGAGCTCGACCTGACCGATGCCGATCTGACCTCGCTCCCCGCGTCCGTCGGGAAGCTCCCGCGCCTGCGCTCCGTCACCTTTGGGCGCAATCCGCTCGTCAACCTCCCCGCGGAGCTCAAGAAGCTGGCCGCGGGGGGCACGATCACGAGTCTGACGCTGAAGGGGTTGGAGCTCAAGGCCCTGCCGAAAGAGATCGCCCTCTTCCCCGACCTCGTGGCGCTCGATGTCTCGAACAACCAGCTCAACCGGCTCCCTGCCGAGCTCGAGGCGCTCGAGCGCCTGGCGGTGCTGAGCATCTCGGCGAACAAGTTTGCGGCCTTCCCCGAGCTCGTCTGCGGGTTCCGCTCCCTGCAGGAGGTGCACGCGGCCGGCAACCCGTTGCGCGAATTGACGGGGAACATCCAGGAGCTGAAGGAGCTCCGCGTCTTGGATTTGTCGGAGAACAAGCTGATCGACGTTCCGGCGGCCATCGGCGGACTCGAGCAACTCGAGGTCCTGAATCTCGCGGGGAACCGGCTCAACGAGCTTCCCCCCAACGTGGGTCGCTTCGGTCGCCTCCGACGGCTCGACCTCGCCCGGAACAAGCTGGCTTCGTTGCCCGCGGAGCTGGCGGAGCTCCAGGCCTTGGAAGACCTCGATCTCACGGACGACCGTGGGCTCGATCTCGACGTGGAGTTCGAGAAGATCCGCAAGCTGGTCGCGCTGCGCCGGCTCGTGTTGGTGAACAACGGGGTGAAGCGGCTTCCGAAGCCGCTCACCGAGCTCACCGAGCTGCGCGAGCTTCGGCTCGAGTACAACCACATCGGCCTCTTCCCGGAGGAGATCCTCTCGCTGACCCGCCTCGAGGAGCTGTCCATGCACAGCAATCGACTGGGCGCGGTCCCGGAAGGCATTGGGCGTCTTGCTGCCCTGCGGGTCTTGGACCTGTCGCGCAACGAGCTGGTATCGCTGCCTGACGCCTTGGGTGAACTGGCTTCACTCCGAGTCTTTCGCGCCACGAGCAATCGGATTGCCGCGGTGCCGGCGGGAATGGGTCGGCTGGCCTCCCTGCAGGAGCTCGACGTCGCGGCGAACCAGATCGTTCAGTTCCCACCGGAGATCATGGGGCTGGCGTCGCAGGTGCGCGTGTCGTGGGCCGGCAACCCCGTCGGGGACGAGCTGCGCTTGCGGCTGGCCGAGCGTTTCCCGCTCTCGAGCTGACCGAGTCGACCTACTGGATGGGCTCGTCCCACCCCGGAAACAGGCGCTCGGGCTTCTCGCCGGCCCAGAACCGACCGACGATGTCGCCGAAGCCGCCATGGGCCGTCGTAGTCGAAAAGGAAGGTTCGAGCCCCAGGGTGTGATAGCGCTTGCCGACTGAGAACACCCACGGCACGCCTTCGAGGCTGGCCTTCAGGTTGTCCTTCCACTGGGCGGTCAATTCGGGACCGCGGATGCCGAACACGGGCGCCTGGCTCGCGTCGAGGCCGGCGATCTGGATGAGCACCGGCACCCCGGTTTTCTCCACATAGGGCCACCACTTCGGACCATAGACGCAATGGGCCGGAGATTCCTTGGACTTCACCGCCGCGTCGTGGCAGGCCGGGTGGAGCTTGCCCCACTTTGCGCCGTTGGGGAGCTTTTCGTCGGTGGGCTGAGTGGGTACCCACGAACCGTCGAGCACCACCTTGAGACGCCCGGCCTTCGCGGTCTTGGGCAGCGCCGCGGTGATCTGATCGAGGTTGGCGACCACCCCCGCTCCCCCAGCCGAGTGGCCGAGGACGAGCACACGGGTCTCGGGGGCGTCGTCGTCCAGCCCGTCGGCGATCAGGGTCTCGAGCAGCGCGCGGGCGTTGTGGCGACCGGCGAAAAACCAGCCTTCCGGGGACCCTTGGGTCGGGCGCCGGGCGATGTCCTCGCCGGTCCACAGGTCGGAGCTGCAGTACTGCGCGCCCACGAGGTTGGCATCGTTAAAGATCGGGTTTATCGCCACGTTGCGCGAAAGGAGGCCTTCGTCCTGCAGCGCGGACTTGCTCCCCGCGTCGACCGGGAGCGAGGTGGTGAGGCGTTCCTTCCGACCGCTGCACGAGATCCGCTCATCGTCGCAGAAGAACCCGCCTTCGAAGACGATTAGCCAGGTCTTGGACTCCGTGCGGCGCACCAGGTAGGAAAAGGGCGTCCCGTCGTTACACCGTGCGTTGGCCCACTTCTCCGGGTCGCGCTCGGCGGGCTTCACGACGGAGGCGATCTCGGGGGCGATCTCGCCGACCGGGATGCAGCGGCTCGTGTCGGGGGTGCCATCGGCGTTGCAGCGGGTCTTGCCGCCCCCCCACTCCGGCCCGAGCGTCGGACAGGAGAGCACGCATTTGCTGCGGTCGATCGGCGGTGCTTCCGCCGGGGTGGCGGGCGGCCCGCCGCAGGCGGCGAGGAGGAGCGGGACCAGCACGCGGGTCAGAAGCCGACCGAGGCATAGAGGATGGCGAAGCACATCTCCTGGTCGGTGGCCTCGCCCCAGGTGACATCCGTCGGCGTGGGATTCAACTGAGCCGGGTTTGCCGCAGAGTTGTCCCAGGTGCAGCTCACGCTGAGCGTGTCCGCGGCGTCGAACACCACCGGCTCGTCGAACCAATAGGTCGGCTGGTTGGCAAAGTCGTAGCGATCGGCCTTGGCGATGCACCGGTCTTCGCCCGACGCGGTGATGCCCTTGAAATCGTAGGACTTTCCCAGCACGTGCATGTGGGGAAATACCCCGTACAGCGTCGTTTTCAGGGGCAAGCCACCGTAGAAATCGAGGAAGCGATAGGCCCAGGTTTCGGTGTGGTTTGCATCGCCCGCCGGGATCACGAAGTCCGTCGGGCCGATGGGGAAGAAGTAGATTTCGGTGTCCACCGTATTGGCTGTATTGAGGTAATATCCAGGCGAATCCTGCGTGTTCGCCGCGTCTGGCCCGCTGTCGTAGTAGTGCATTTGGAGCACGAGCTTCGAGCCCCCCGGGATCAGCACGCCTCCGCCGGGGGGCATCTCCACCGCATTGTTCCCTGGCGCCCACGCATGCAGCGTCAGCCAATCATTATCTGGGGTGATCCCACATTTCCACGATTGGGTGGCCGGGTCGGTGACGTAGGTTTCGGCCTCCCCCGGGTTGGCGACGAAGAGGATGGTGTGATGGCTGATCGCCGCGTGGTCGATGATCGGTTCGAAGCCGGTGATGTACTTGTCTTCTGCCTCGTCCCAGTCGAGGATCAAGCAGCGGTATTCGTTGTTGGCTACGAAGTCGGGCGTGTAGGGCGCGGTGGTGTGCAGCTCGTGGGTGGTGGCGGACAGGTGCCGCTCGGGCCAATCGGTGGTCGGCTCGTTGTTCGGGTCGCCGAGCACTTTTCCGGTCTCGATCCAACGCGCGAAGCGATCGCGATCCGCGCCGTCGAGGTACAGCCGATCGGCGCTCTCGTAGGGGTTGCACTCCGGGTCGGCCGCCGGCGGGGGCATCTCGCCAGCGTCCATGCGCGCGAGCATCAGCGCGGCGAGGGGGTCCACCACCGCCGGATCGCGGAAGTCGCCGGGTCCGAGCCCGGCGCCGTCGTGGCAGCGGATGCAGTAGCGATCCATCAGCGGAGCGATGTCTTGGTAGAAGGTGAGGAACTCGGCGGACGTGCCGGGCGGAAGCGTGGCGTCGTGGCCCGAATCCTCGGCGCCGCAGCCGGCGAGGGCAAGGAGGACGGCACCGGAAAGGGCTTTCATGGGCATCTCTCTGTGCTGGCTAGAAGGTCGCCGAAAAGTAGAGGAAAGCGTAGCACATTTCCTCGTCGGTGTTCTCGCCCCAGCGCGTGTCCACGGGGTTGTCGTGGATCCGATCGGGGTTGGATGCCGAGTTGTTCCAGGTGCAGGAGATGTCGAGGGTGCCCGCGTCAGGCGGAACCACTGCTGGCTCCGTGAACCAATAGGTCAGCTGGTTGGCAAACTCGAAATCACCGGTGAGCAGGCAGGTTTCTGCCCCATCGGGGTGCGCATAGCGAACGTCGTAGGACTCGCCGAGGACGTGCATGTGGGCGGATCCCCCCCACACCGTCACGGTTAGCGGCAGTCCGGTGAGCGTTTGCAGGCTGTACGACGCCGAGTCGGTGTAGGCCGCGTCGCCTGCGGGGATCAGGAAATCCATCGGACCGAGAGGCGCATAGTACAGCTCGGTGGGGACCGATTCGGCCGTGGTGAGGGCATAGCCCGGTCGATCGGGTGCTGCGCCATCGCCGGCGTCGAAGTAGTGCATCTGAACGACCACCTGGCTGCCCCCGGGGACCTTCAGGCCGGTCCCCGGCGCCATCTCGATCGGCCCCGAGCCGGGGGCCCACGAGTGAAGGTACATCCAGGAAGAGTCGGGACTGGCCTCGCAACGCCAGGAGTCGGTCGCTGGGTCGGTGACGCGGCCCGCCGCGGTCCCTTCGGAGTCGAGGTAGAGCACCGCGTGGTGACTCATCGCAGTGCTGTCCGCTTGAAACTCGAAGCCGGTGAGGTACAGGTCGCTGGACTCGTTCCAGTCCAGGAGAAAGCAACGATACTCGTTGCCATTCTGAAAGTCGGGCGAGTACGGGGCGAGCGTGGTGAGCCGATGGTCGGCGGAATCCAGGTGTCGGACCGGAAAACTGGCTGCCACCGCGGTGCTCGGGTCGCCGTTCGGAGCTCCGGCGTCGGCCCACGCGGCGAGCACGTCTCGGGCCCCGGGATCGAGCACGAACCGGTCGGCGTCCTGGTAGTCGCGGCAAGCGGGATCGCTGCTGGGCGGCGGCATCTCTCCAGCATCGATGCGCTGGATCATCAGGGACGACAGCGGGCCGGCGATGGCCGGATCGCGGAAGTCTCCCGGCCCGATGCCCGCTCCGTCGTGGCATCGAACGCAGTGTTTCTCGAGGAGCGGCCCGGCGTCGCGGTAGAAGGTCGGCGGATTGGGACCGGCCGGGGGAGCCTCGGGCTCGCTGCAGGCGAGCAGACCAACCGCGGGCAACGCGAGGGTGCGCATGGGAGGGCCTCCCCGCCCCCTCATGGCCGGTTCGGGCGCGGCTGTCCAGCGTTGCCGACCGCGAGGTACTCGAAGGTCCAGCCAGATTTCGGTGCGTCTCGCCAGAGGTTTCGGCCGTCGCACACCACCTCGAGGTCGCCTTGGACCGGCGGACGGCGGTAGTCGTCCCACTCGGTGCCGATCACGAGCGCCGTCGCGTGGGTCAGGGCCTCCGCAGGGTGGTCGCACCAGTGAACGCGGTCGCCGAGGATCCGGCGCGCGGCCTCCATGGCCCGGGGATCGTGCGCCCGAACGACGGCCCCGGCGGCGAGCAGCGACTCCACCACCGCGAGCGCCGGGCTGTGGCGCACGTCGTCGGTGTTTGCTTTGAACGCCAGCCCCCACGCGGCCACTACCCGTCCGCGCACCGGCGCGAGGGCGGCGTGGACGGCCTCGATCCACCGCTCGCCATGCCGGGTGTTCGAGGCGACCGCGGCCGCCGGGATCGCGAGTGGGACCCCGTGCTTCTGGCCGAGCGCCTGCAAGGCGGCGACGTCTTTCGGGAGGCACGATCCCCCCCAGCCGAGCGACGGTGCGAGAAAGGCAGGCCCGATCCGGTGATCGGCGGCGAGTCCCCGCGCTACCTCGTGGATGTCGGCCCCGGTGGGTCCGCAGAGGTCGGCGAGCTCGTTCAGGAAGGACAGCCGGGCGGCGAGCAGGGTGTTTGCGGCGTACTTCGTGAGCTCGGCGCTGGCCGGGTCCATCACCAGGATCCGATCGCTGGCGACGAAGGGGGCGTACATCCGCCGCAGGGCGCTCTCCGCGCGCGGGTCGGTGACGCCGAGGATCACCCGGTCCGGGGACCGAAAGTCGGAGATTGCACTTCCCTCGCGCAGAAACTCTGGATTGCTGGCCGTGGGGTGCCCCAGCGCAGCGACGACCCGAGCCTGCGTGCCGACCGGCACGGTGCTCTTGAGGACCACGACCGCGTCGGGCCCGAGGTGCGGCGCGAGGTCGGCGATCGCGGCCTCGAGATCCCGGGTGTCGACCGCGGCGTCCAGTCCGCTTGGCGTGCCCACCGCCAAGAGCACCACCTCCGCCTCAACCAGATCGGAAAAGTCTCTCGTGAAGGTCAGGTTCCCGCTGGCGAGGCCCTGCCGGAGGAGGTCGTCCACCCCGGGTTCCCAGAACGGGGCATGTCCGCTCCGTAGGAGGTCGACCCGTCGAGGATCAGCCTCGATCCCGATGACACGGTGGCCGGCGGCGGCGAGGCAGACCGCCGCGACGAGGCCCACGTATCCGAGCCCGACAACGGCGAGGGTCAAACTCGACGCCGCCGAGCGAACACGAGAAGGCCGGCGATCCACGCGATCGGGGTGGGCGGGGAGGACTGGCAGCCACATCCGCTGGGCCCCGGTTCGTCGGACGGCCGGGCCTCGTCGGGTTCTTCGGCTTCGGGGGGGCGAGCGGCGAGGCCGTTCCGGTACCACACGAGTCCCACCTCCCGGCTCGTCGCGACGAGGTCGTCTGCGCCGTCGCCATCGACGTCGGCAACCGCAAGCCCGTTTAGCGGCTCGCCGGCCACCGGCAAGCGGATCGGAGGGTCCTCCTTGCGGTTGGGGAGCCAGTAGGCGCCATACACCGTCGCGGCGACCAGGTCGATCCGCCCGTCCCGGTCGAGATCGGTCGCCCGAACGACGTTTACCTCTCCGATTCCCTCGGCCAGACGCGCAGGGGGACCGAAGCCCGTTCCCTCGTTGTTGTCGAGGACGTCGATGCTGCCGTGGCCCCCCACCGCGATCTCTGGATCCCCGTCGCCGTCGAGGTCGGCGAGGACCGTCGCGGTGGGGTCCGGGGCGAAGTCCAGGTGGTGTGCGACGTCATCGGCGTCGAACCACCGTAGTTTGGCTCGGCGGGTCGCGGTGATCGCCAGCACGTCGGGGCGCCCGTCGCCGTCGAGGTCGGCGCTCGACAGTTCGCGCGCCGGCTCGTCACCGATCTCGGCGATCCACTCGTACTGCTCCCCGGTTTGGGCGTGGACCTCGATGCGGTCCTCGTCGGCGCTCCCGCTGAACAGGAGCTCCGGCACGCCGTCGAGGTCGAGGTCGGCCGGCGCCAGCGCGCTCGTCTGCCCAGAATGGATTGCGGTGTGCTCGAGGAACGTCCCTCGGAGGTTCTCGAACCACCGAACGCTGTGGATCAGCCCGACGAGCACGTCGGAGTCGCCATCGTTGTCGAGATCGGCGCAGGTCAGCCCTACCGGATCCCGCTCCGCCGCGACAATCGAGGTGGCCGATCCCCAGACGCCGCCCGGGAGCGCCTCGATCCAGGAGACCCGGGGGTCGGGTTCGCCGAACGACACGACGACGTCGCGGTCGCCGTCGAGGTCGAGGTCGGCCAGGCACAGGCCGATGGGGCTCGGATCCGAAGCGATGGTGGAGCGAGCCCAGTCGTCGTGTGGATCGTGGGGATCCTGGCGGCTGCTCACCTCCTCGAGGTCGCCCGTTCCGCCGCCGTCGGTGTCGGCGAGGAGCGGATCGGTGCCGGTCTCGACCACCTCCTCGTAGTCCCCGAGCCCGTCGCCGTCGGTGTCGGCCAGCGTGGGGTCGGTGTGGGCCGCGGCCTCCGCGTCCTCGAACAGGCCGTCGCAGTCGGTGTCGAGCTCCGAGGGGTCGAGGGGATCCGTGCTGCACCCGAGCTCATCGGCGTCGGCCTGCCCATCTCCGTCGGTGTCCGCAAGGAGCGGATCGGTCCCGAGGACGGGCTCGAGCCCGTCGGAGAGTCCGTCCCCGTCGGTGTCCCAGGCCAGCGGATCGGTGCCCGCGACCGCCTCGTCGGCGTCGCTCTGGGTGTCGGCGTCAGTGTCGAACGCGAGGTCGTCGGTCGGATCCAGCGGATCGGCGCGAAGCGCCACCTCGGCGGCGTCGCTGCGCCCGCCGGCGTCGGTGTCGGCGACGAGCGGATCGGTCCCGAACTCGGCTTCGGAGGCATCGGAGAGCCCGTCTCGGTCGGCGTCGGGCGGGGCGACCCGGTTCTCCAACCAGGCGACCGGTGAGGTCGCGTTCGTTCCGACGAACACGTCGCGATCCCCGTCGCCGTCGGCGTCGCCGAGCGCTACCGCCGTGCTGCCGGGGGCATCGGCGGCGACCACCGCCTCGGCCGCGAACCTGCCTGCGCCGAGGTTTTGGACCCATCCAAGCCGGTCCTGAGCGGTGAACGCCAAGACCACGTCGGGGTCGCCGTCCCCGTCGAGGTCGCCGATCGCGGGTCGCTGGGGGCCGTTGCCGAACGCCAGCGCGACCGGAACGGTGAACACCCCGGGCCCGATGTTCTCGTACCAGAGGACCCCAGCGGGCTCCATCGCGGCGATCACGTCCTCGTCGCCGTCGGCGTCGAGGTCGTGGGCCACCACCCGGAACCCCGGGTCGTTGCCGATCAGATGCAGCGTGCCGCCGAGCGGGGCGGTCGGGTCCTCGAGCCAGCTCACGCCGAAGGTGCCGGTGAGAAGCAGGTCCGGGTCGCCATCGCCGTCGAGGTCGGCGACCGCCACGTCGGTGGTCTCGTTGTCGGCGATCCGGGCGAAGGGTGCGAAGGCCCGGCTCGGCAGCCGCTCGGCCCAGTACATCTCCCCGTAGTGGTTGGTGATCAGGTCGGGGTCGCCGTCGAGATCGAGGTCGCCCGTCGCGACCGTCACGGCGGGGCCGTTCAGCGCCGGGTCCACCACCTCGCCCGGGGCAAAGGTACGGTCGCCCAGGTTGACCCACCACGCTACCCCACCGGTTTGGAGCCGCGACGCCGCGAGATCGAGCCATCCGTCCCCGTCGAGGTCCGCGACCGCGAGATCGGTCGGCAGGTTCGCCTCCCCCGGAACGGGGGCGACTGCCCCAAAGGTCCCGCCCCCGAGTCCGCTTGCCACCCCGACCTGGTCCTGGTCGGATGCGGCCATCGCGATGTCGAGCCAGCCGTCGCGATCGAGGTCGACCGCCGCGATCACCGGAATATCTGCGAGCGCGTCGGTGACCGGGTGGCTCAGCCAGTCGTCACCGGGATCGAGGGGGTTCCGGCCCTCGGTGACCTCGGTTCCGTCGGGTCGGCCTCCCCCGTCGGTGTCCGCGACGGTCGGATCGGTGTTGGTTGCCCGCTCGGCGGCGTCGCTGAGCCCGTCGGCGTCGGCGTCGGCAGCGTTGTCGGCCTGGGCGCCACCGTCGGGGACCCCGTCGCGGTCGAGGTCCCAACCGACCGGATAGGGGGCGGGCGGCGGATCCTGGGGATCGGACGGGTCGGTGCCATTCGCCAGTTCAGCGGCGTCGGAACGGCCGTCGGCGTCGGCGTCGGGGTAGCCGCCGTTCCAGTACAGCCAGTGATCGGTGGCCGACGCGCTCGGGAGGTCGGCGTCGCCGTCGCCGTCGGCGTCGCACGCGGTGAGGGCGGAGGCGGAGTCGAGATCGGCGGTGATCTCGATCGGCAGAGAAAAGGTGGCTCCTTCATTCCGAACCCAGCGGATGGTGCCGTCGGATTCGACGATCGTGGCCACGTCGTAGTCGCCGTCGCCGTCGAGGTCGGCGGCGACCGGTTGACGCGCACCGTCGCCCGCGTCGAGGGCGATCGCCGCCGAAAACGAGCCGCCTTCGTTGCGCCACGCGAGCGTCTCCTGTCCGGAGATCGCGACGACGTCGGGCAGCCCGTCGAGGTCGAGGTCGGCCAGGATGGCTTCGGACGCCTCTCGGATGCCGACCGGCTCCCACGGGCCGAACGCCCCGGCGCCGAGGTTCGGGAGCCAGCCGAGATCGCCCGTCCATAGTGCGGGAACGAGGAGGTCGGCGTCGCCGTCGGCGTCGAGGTCTCCGACCGCCAGACCGGTCAGGCCTTGCACGGTGGTGCGGAGGACCCGCTGGGAATCGAGGATCCCGCCGCCGCGGTTTTCGACCCACGAGAGCTCCGCGCGGTCGGCGTCGGCGATCACGAGGTCCGGGTCGCCATCGCCGTCGACGTCGGTGGCCTCGACGGCGACCGGCTCCGGCGCGGTGAGCGCGATGGCGTGAGCGTCGAAGGTGAAACCGTCGGCTTCGAACCAGGTGAGAAGGTCGGGTTGAACCGCCACGAGATCGCGATCTCCGTCGCCGTCGAGGTCAGCCGAGGCGAGGCGGACCCCGATCGGGCCTTCCAGGAGCGACTGCCCCGCCGCGAACGCGCCGTCGCCCTGACCCTCGACCGCGACAACCCGACTGGTGGCCTCGTCGCGGAAGACGAGATCGACGATCCCGTCGGATTGCACGTCGAGGCACAAGATCTGGTCGGCGCCGGTCACCCAGTCGGCGAACGGGGTGGCGGCCCAGTCATCGCCGGGGACCAACGGATCTCGCCCGAGCGCCAGCTCAAGGCCGTCGGGGCGACCGCCGGCGTCGGTGTCGGCGGTGAGGGGGTCGGTCCCCGCCGCGGCCTCGTCGTCGTCGTTCGCCCCGTCACCATCGGTGTCGGGGAGGAGGGGATCGGTGCCTGCAGCGGCCTCGTCCGCGTCGTCGACCCCGTCGCCATCGCAGTCGCCGACGGGGAGGTCGGCGGTCAACGGATCGGTCCCGCACGCGTCCTCGGTCCCGTCGAGGAGCCCATCGCCGTCGGTGTCGGGGAGGAGGGGGTCGGTGCCGAGCAGGCTCTCCCGGCCGTCGTAGGCGCCGTCGCCATCGGTGTCGCCGGCGCTCGGGTCGGTTCCCTGCGCCCCTTCGGTCTCGTCACTCGACCCGTCGGCGTCGCGGTCTACCCACCCGTCGTCCTCGGGGTCCCGCGGATCGGTGCCGGCGGCGTCCTCCGCGGCGTCGCCCAGTCCCCCGCCGTCGGTGTCGGCGAGGACCGGGTCGGAGCCCGCCGCCACCTCGGCAGCGTCGGAGAGCCCGTCGGCGTCGGCGTCGGCAAAGCCGGGATTCTCGAACCACGCCACCCTTTCGTAGCTCGCCGACGGGGCGAGGACGTCGGTGTCGCCGTCGAGGTCGAGGTCGCCGAACGCGACGTCGAGGGGGGCTCCGAATGCGGCGAAAACCTGCGGCGCGGCGAAGACCCCGGCGCCGAGGTTGTCGATGCGGATCAACTGGTCGGCGTCGCTTCCTCCGGCGACCGGGTCGCCGTCGCCGTCGCCATCGAGGTCCGCGACGCCCAGGGCTTCGGGTTGCCCGAAGGCGGTCGTAATCCCGATCGATGGGTTGAAACTACCCGATCCCAGGTTCTCGATCCACCGGATCTGATCGACGGCGGCCCACGCGTCCGCCACGTCGGGGTCGCCGTCGCGGTCGAAGTCAGCGGCGACGACGCGGCTCGCCCAGTTGCCAGTGTCGAGGACGACGCGCGCTCCCCAGCCCGGGTTGAGGTTTTCGAACCACGCGACCTCGTCGGCGCTCCGTTGGGCGACCAGCAGGTCGAGATCGGCGTCCAGGTCGAGATCCGCCAGGGCCAGGCTCACGACGTCGTCGGCGAACAACGAGATGATCTCGAGGGACGCGAAGGCTCCACGCCCGCGGTTTTCGAACCACCCGACCCGGTTGTCGTCGGCGATGGCGAAGGCGATGTCGGGGTCGCCGTCCTTGTCGAGGTCGCCGGCGGCGAGCGCGCTCACCGGGCCGGAGGCGCCGAGCGGGCGCGGCAGGGCGAAGGCCCCGAGCCCGTCGCCCCGGTGCCAGGTGACGTCGGCGAAGGTCCCGGGGTCGAGGTTCGAGAGGAGGTCGAGGAACCCGTCGCCGTCGAGATCGACGAGCGAGACGCGGTCTGCCCCGGTGGCTTCGGGCGCGATCCCGCGCAGCACGCTCCAGCCGTCGGCCTCGTGAAGGAAGCTGCCGAGGGGTGGATCGCCGGTTCCGCCAGTCACCAGATCGAGGTCGCCGTCGAGGTCCAGGTCCCCCGTGGCCACCGACACCGGTCGGTCGAGATCGCCGATTGCGAGCTCAGGCCACACGGGATCTTCCCCGGCGCAGCAGCGCGAGCAGCCCGACCATCCACCCGGCCCGAGCCGCTGAGCCGCTCTCACACCCACAGCCAGCCCGGTCGCGCGGCGGATCCGCGGGTGGCGGGCGGTTGGTGACGACCGGGGTTCCGGTGTCCGCGGGCGCATCGAGCCCGTTGCGGTACCACACCACGCCGTGATCGACCGTCAGGGCCATCACGTCCGGCGCGCCGTCCTGGTCGACATCGTGAACGAGGAAGGCGCCAGGCCGTTCAGTCGCGATCAACAGGTGTTCCGCTCGTTTCTCCGCATCGGGGAGCCACTGGCTGCCCTGGTCGGACCCTACCAGCACGTCGGGGTGGCCGTTCCGGTCGAAGTCGGCGGTCGCGAGCGCGGAGAAGTCCCCCATCTTCTGGGCGATCCGCCGCCCCGGCTGGAAGGTCGAACCTTCGTAGTCCAGCACCCACAGGGCGTGATCGGTGGTTCCGGTCAACACGTCGTCGTCGCCGTCGCCGTCGAAGTCGACCAGGGCGGCTACCGTGGGTACCTCGTCAAAGGGGGGGTAGTGACCGTCGTGGAGGCCGTCGAACCACACGAGGTCGGTCGGGGTCGTGGCCACGATCGCCAGGACATCGGCGAGGCCGTCCGTGTCGATGTCGCCCACCGCAAAGTCGACGATGTCCCGGGCGTCGTACTCGCCGGTCCGGTCGTAGGTCGAGGAGGAGGTGCGCGAGTAGATCCTGATCTTGGGCTCCCCGCGGGCGCCCGCCAGGATGTCGATGGTGCCGTTTCCACCCAGATCGGCGAGGCGCAGGGTCTCGGCGACCTCGGCGTTTTGGACCGCGTGGTCCCGAAAGTCGCCTCGGGCGTTGTCGAACCAGGTGATCCGGCCTTGCACGCCGACCACCACCTCCGGATCCCCGTCCTGGTCGAGATCCCCGCAGGCCAGCCCCAGGGGCGGGCTCGTCGGGTCGGTGATCTCGGTCACCGAGCCCCACCGCCCCCCGGGGAGGGCCTCGAACCACGAGACCCGGCTGTCGGCTGTGAACGCCACCACGAGGTCCTGGTCGCCGTCGCCGTCGATGTCGCCGAGGCACAGCTGGGCGGCGTCGGGGTTGCTCGCGATGACGTGTCGCGCCCAGTCGTCGGCCGGAAGGAACGGGTCGTGGCCGACCTCGAGCTCCTCACCGTCGTCGGTTCCGCCGCCGTCGGTGTCGGCC